>JBBSIY010000004.1:0-32912 GCA_038257785.1 Lysobacterales bacterium | reverse complement strand
GGATCAGCCCCGGCTACATGACCCAATCGTCTGATTATTTCGAAAAGGTGGCCAGCGTACCGGCCCGTTTCAATCGGCTGATCTTCTACAGCGGCATGCACTTTCACAGCGGCGACATCACCGCGCCGGAGCGTTTGAGCGATGATCCCACGGCCGGCCGCTTGACCTTGAATGGCTTTTTCACTTGCCGACAGGCGGCGCAGTAGGCGCGTCCGCGGTTCGATCAATCTGCAGCAGCAGGTCGTCCATGATCAGCGGATCTCGACTTCCATCCCCGCCGCCGAAGGTGTGACCATCGCCCTGTTGGCTTAACTTGCGATAGCCACCGTCGTAATCCCAAGTCGACACATAGATGCTGGCACCCTGCAGGCTGTGTGGATTGCCAAGCGCAGCGGCAGGAATCAGAAATGTCAGGCGATTTTTCTCGCGATCCACGCTGATGCTTGCACCAGGCGTATTGGGCGTGCCGTCGTCGCTGGCTGACGCGCCGATAGACGAGTACATCGCATTGCTCCACCCGTGCGTGCGAAGGCGATAGTGCCAGCGAAGACCATCGGGCATCCGCGCGTTTTGCAGCGGCAGCTCGGCGATGCCGTCATTGCGTGCAGGCAGGCTGATAAAGACGCTGAAAGCGACATGGTCGAAATCGTTGGACGGATTCCAGCTTCGGGTGATGCGCTGCATGTCCAACTCTAGCCGTGCAGACCCGCCCGCAGTAAAGACCCGCGCGCCGAGTAGATCCATCTGCCGGTTCTCGCCCCAGGTCAGATCGGTTGGATAGCGATAGCGCCGTTTTGGTCCCGCATCGTCACCTCGAGGATCGGTGATCTCCGCTGCCACGGTCCACTCTGGCGTGACCTTGAAGGTCATCGGGCCTGAAACCTGACGTTCCGCCGCTGCCCACGCGACAAGTCGATGCTCAACTGTGGGGTCAAGCAGGCTGCGTGTATCGAGCTCGGCGACAAAATGGCCAGCAGGATTCACTTCCGCCGGTATCGATGATGCGAGCTGACCGTCTAGGACAAGCTCAATCTTGCGATAGCCCGGAGCCTCACCGCTGACCCGCAGCGTTCCGCCAGCCTGACGATCAAGACGAAGCTGCGGCAGGCGCAGCGTGGCCTTTGGCGTCAGCGCGGACAAACTGATCTCCCACACCTGGCCGCTGCGCGCTGGCAGCATCAGGCTCACCTTGCCCAGCGCGTCGGTACGGGAGTCCTCAGCTTCCCCTGAGATGGCGAACACGCCACGCAGACTCTGCGGCGAGCCGCTGCCCAACTCCAAATTGTCGAGCAGCGCCGGAGACTCTGCTGTGTTGAACACGATGAGCAGATCGGCACCGTCCTCACCCGTCATCTTGTACGCAAGCACGCCTGGCCCAGCGGAATTGTCACGCAGAACCACGGGCGTGCCGCGCGACAGCACCGGATGTGCGCGCCTCAACGCAATCGCACGTTTGATGTACCGATACAGCGGCGACGCCGTGTCGAAATGATCGCGCCCGCCAGCAGAAAATCCGTTTGCGAACATCGCCTGCCGCGGCGCGGAAAAGCCCTGCTCGGTACCGTAGTAGAGCGTCGGAATGCCCGGCAAGGTCATGATCAGCAGCAGCGCCTGGCGCAGCGCCGCCTCGCTTCCGCCCGCTAGGAATCGGTCTACATCATGATTATCGACAAAGGTCGGCATGCGATGCGGATCGCGATGCAGCTTCATCATCCGAGTGATGCGATCCGCCAAATCACCGGTTGGCTGGCCGCGCGCAAACACGTCGGTCAGGGTGCCGTATAGCGTGAAGTTGATCATGCCGGGCAGCAGCGGCCCGCCGTCGGGATCCGTGGCGTAGCGCTCGATCTTGCGCATCTGCGCGTCTTCGCCGGCGCGGTCCATGCCAAACCCTTCACCGAACAAATGAAAGTCATCGCGCCCTGTGGCTTTTGCCACCCGCATAACGCCCGGCGCATCGACGTCGTCTGCGTGCATGAAGTCGTGCAACGTTTCAGTAGGCACGTAAAACGCTGTGTCCAGCCGAAACGCATCCACCCCCACTTGCTCAATCCAGTAGCCGTAGCTCTGACGCAGCGCTTTGCGCGCCAGCGGACTCTCGGTATTGATGTCGTCGAGATTGGCCAGCTGAAACGTTAGCTCCTGCTGCCGCTGGCTGACGTCACGAATGGGCGGCGTCCAGTGGTAGATCGCCGCCTCACTGTCCTCCTTGCGACGCGGATTGTTTAATGAAAAGGGCCACTGGCTCGGCGCACTTACCGGCGTCGAGTTGCGATTGCGCTGATAGTTGCGACCGGGCTTGTCGGCCACCCACTCGCCGGAGTAGTCAAAAAAGTTACCGGTGTGATTCAGCACGATGTCTTGGATCAGGCTCATACCGCGCCCATGCAGTGCGCGCGACAGTGCTTGATAGTCGGACAGCTCACCGAAATGTTTATCCACCTCAACAAAGTTCTCGGCCCAGTAGCCGTGGTAGCCGCCATAGCCCACGCTGCCGTCCCACCACTGATTGGCGACCGGCGGCGTAATCCATACCGATGTGGCGCCGAGCCCCTGTATGTAGTCGAGTCGCCGCGTTATGCCGGCCAGATCGCCGCCGCTGAAGCGACGCCCGTCGGACGGATCATATTCACCGGCACCCTGGTCGTTGTTCGCAGGGTCTCCGTCATCAAAGCGATCGATCATCAGGAAGTAGATGATCTGATCGCGCCAGTCAGGCGACTGCATGTGCAGTGCGTCCGTGATCTCCGGGGCGGCGTCGTTGACGCTTCCCGCGAAGGCAACTGCCGACGGCGACAGACAGGCTGCAAGCAATAGCGGTAGGCGGCCGATACGTGACGAAACAGTAGACATCCGATTTTCCAGACTCGTTAAACGCCGACGCTCGCGTCTGCACCTCAGTAGTGCGTTCGCAAACGAACATCGGCCGGGTCGCAGCCGGTGGGCCTGCGATTTGAGTGAATGCTCCACGCTAACTATTTCATTGCAAAGCGGCTGTTTTCACCTTTGTTCGGCCACTCCGCAGATGAATACGTATGCAGCATACGCACGCGAACGGGGCGTGCCGCTACCATCCTCAAACGTTGCGAAGACGTTAAAAAGCGTCCGCACGCAGAACGGGCTGAGGCACATCCAGAACGCGTTTTTGGCTGTTGCGACAGACCGACATAGAAGTCACGCACCCACTGGGAGGGGCAGATGTTGAATCTGAATCGCAATTTGTTGAGCGCCGCGCTGGCCTCGGCGTTGCTCGCGATGTCGGCAGGCGCGTACGCGCAAAATGCTGATGCTGAGATGACCAAGGAAGAGCAAGAAGCCAAAGAAAAGGCCAAGCAGCTCGACGGCGTTGTCGTCACCGGCATCCGCGCTGGCATCGAAAACGCTATCGAAACCAAACAGGACTCGTCGTCCATTGTTGAGGCTATCTCAGCCGAAGACATCGGCAAGCTGCCCGACACGAGCATCGCAGACGCTATTGCTCGCCTGCCGGGACTGACCGCGCAGCGTGACCGTGGTCGCGCGCAAGAGATCAACATCCGTGGTTTCGCCGGTGACTTCGCCAGTACGACGTTGAACGGTCGCGAGCAGGTCAGCCTAGGCAACAACCGCGGCGTCGAGTTTGACCAGTACCCGTCGGAGTTGGTCAATCAGGTGATCGTGTACAAAACCCCAGATGCGTCGCTGATTGGCCAAGGCCTGTCGGGCACCGTGGATCTGCAAACGGTGCGACCGCTGAATTTCCCGGGTCGCGCTATCGCCGTCAATGCGCGTCTTGACCAGCACCGGTTAGAAGATGAAAAAGAAAACGGCAACCGGTTCAGCATGTCCTACATCGATCAATACGCCGACAACACGGTCGGCCTAGCGCTGGGCTACGCGCGGTTGAACAATCCGTCACAGGGTAACCAGTTTGAAGCCTGGGGCTACGACAACGGCGCACTGGGCGGCGGCAAGCTGTACGACTTCGAGAACGACAATCAGCGCGACGGTTTTATGGGCGCGCTTGAGTATCGGCCTAGTGACACCTACTCCAGCATTGTCGACGTCTACTACTCCAAGTTCGACAAAGAAGAGTTCAAGCGCGGTATGGAGTTTGGCCTTGTCTTCGGCCCGCCCGGACAACCCGTCAATCCCGTTCGCGATCCCGCCACTGGAACCGTCGTCAGCGGAACCTTCAATAACTTTAGTCCTGTGCTGCGCAACGACTTCAATGGCGCACAAGATGACCTATTCGCCCTCGGCTGGAACCAAGAATTCAAGTTTGGCGACAACTGGAAGCTCAAAACCGACCTCAGCTACTCCGACGCTGAGCGCGAAGAGCGCATTCTCGAAACCTATGCGGGCCTAGCCGATGGCCTCAGAGACACGGTGAGCATCGCGTTCAACCCCGACGGCTTTTTCGACTTCGACTTCGGACTTGACTATGCTGACCCGTCCATTATTCGCCTCGGCGATCCTGGCGGCTGGGGACAAGATGGCTATATCAAAGATTTTGAGGTCAAGGACTCACTTAAATCCCTGCGTGTTGATCTGGAACGCAGCTTCGACGCCGGCTTTATCAGCTCGCTCGAGTTCGGTTTCAACATCACGGACCGTGAGAAAAGTCGCGCCTCTAACGAAAATTTCCTCTGCCTAAACGTTTGCCGTGACGGTACGGCACTTGCACTTCCGGCTGATTTAATCGGCGGAGAGCAGGGCTTTGGCTTTGCCGGGCTTGGCGGCATCATTGGCTATGACGCACGGCGGGCGCTTGGGTCGCTGTATGACCTGCCGCCTAACTTCAATGGGGACATTGCCAACAAGAACTGGACGGTCGATGAAACCATCACCACGGTGTTCGTGCAGGGCAATATCGACACTGACCTCGGCTCGGTACCGCTGCGCGGCAACTTTGGCATCCAGATCATCGATACAGACCAGTCTTCAGACGGATTTGCCACCTACGAAGGAAACCCGATTGGCGATCCAATCTCGGGGGGCGATGACTATCGCAACTACCTTCCCAGCCTGAACCTGATTTTCTCGCTGCCGGCCGATCAAAAGCTGCGCGTTGGCGCAGGTCGCCAGCTGGCGCGTGCGCGAATGGATGAACTGAGGGCTAGCACTGGATACGGCATTAATCGTCAAGGCGCGCCCGGGTTCCCCGGACCATTCTTCTCGGGAGGAGGTGGCAACCCCAACCTTCGACCCTGGATCGCCAACGCTTTGGACCTGTCGTACGAGAAATATTTCGGCGGCAAAGGCTATTTCTCGGCAGCGTACTTCTACAAAGATTTGCGCACGTACATCTATAGCCAAGATCTGCCCTTCGATTTCGCGGGTCTCGCCATACCGGCTGGCACCCCACCAGAGTTCATCCCGAGCAGCACCTTAGGTCAGGTCAACTCGCCTGCTAACGGTGAAGGCGGCACGCTGAAGGGACTGGAGTTTGCGATCTCGGTGCCGTTCGAAATGCTCTGGGAACCGCTGGAAGGATTTGGCCTGCAGGCCTCCTACACCGACAGTTCAACAAGCATCCAACCGGCTGGACCAGAAACCGCCGGGCCGCTGCCGGGCTTCTCCAAGTACACCTCGAACGCGACGCTCTATTTCGAAAAGTACGGCTTCTCCGTTCGCGCCAGCCGCCGCTCGCGGTCGCAGTTCTTGGGTGAAGTGCAGGGCTTCGGCGGTGACCGCACGCGCATCTTCTTCGAGGGTGAGTCGGTGCAGGACCTGCAGCTTGGCTACCAGATCCAGTCCGGAGCCTTGAAGAATCTGTCGTTCCTGTTTCAGGTCAGCAACTTGGGCGACGAGCCGTTCCGCTCCAACTTCGATGATATTGAGGACCGTCCTCGTCAGTACTTTGAATACGGCCGCAACTATCTGCTGGGTATGAACTATCGTTTTTAGGCCGCTAAATCGGCGGCACTAGATGCAACAGCGCAAGCAATAGCGCGCCGTCTCCCTCCCAACGCCCCGCTGGCACCACCAGCGGGTTTTTTTTGTATGGCGCATCGGACATCAGCGACCGTGCATTGCGGCTTTTGCTTCAAGCGTGAATCATGCAGCAGCTGGCGGATTCTGCGTCGGTGGTGAAGTCTGAACTGCAGTGACCTAGGGGAACGGAATGCAAGAGTGGTTCTATGCGAAGGATGGCGAGCAGCGCGGGCCGGTCGATGCGGCTCAGATCAAAACGCTATACGCGCAGGGGCAGATTGATGCCGAGACCCTAGTCTGGTCTACCGGCATGAGCGACTGGCTACCGCTGGCGACGCAAACGCAGGCGCTTGGCATTCGCAGCCCAACGTCGGGCGCAGGCGCGATGCCCACTCCGGTAATCCCCGAATCCCCGAAGCCACCAGCTGCTCCAACAGCCTCACCCTATGCCCCGCCGCGCGCCGCGTCGCCTCACGACGATGGCATTCACGCAGGCTATGCCGGCGGCGCTGTGGTGCAAGCCGGCTTCTTGCGTCGCTGGGCTGCTCTCATTGTCGATAGCCTGATCTTGGGCGTGGGCCTCATTGCCGCCATTGTGCTGATCAGTTTGCCGCTCGGCTTTTTTTCGTTCGACGGCGATGGCGAGACGATTGCGTCGATGGCACAGGCGGCCTACTACCTGCTCTACATCATCGTCGCTCCGGTCTACTACGCCGGCATGGAAAGCTCAGCCGCGCAGGCCACGCTTGGCAAGCGTCTGATCGGTATCAAGGTGGTCGATGCGCAGGGGCGAAGGCTGAGTTTCATGCACGCGCTCGGTCGCTGGGTGGCGGCGATTACCGGCTACATCACGCTCTACATCGGCTTTTTGCTAGCGGCATTCACTGAGAAGAAGCAGGCGCTGCACGATCTAATCGCCAGCACCTACGTGGTTGATAAGTGGGCATATACCGAGTTTCCAGAGCGCCAGCGCAGCGGGCCTGCAGGCTGCCTGGTGATTGGTCTAGTGCTGCTCCTGCCGCTAATCGCAGTGATGGGCATCCTCGCCGCCATAGCCATTCCGACGTATCAGGACTACACGCAGCGCGCGCGCGTATCGCAAGTACTTGTGAGCGCTGGATCGGCAAAGGTACAAGTCAGCGAGTACCTCGCGAGCAATGATCGTTGCCCGCAAAGTTGGGATGAGATGGGCACCTCAGCGCCGACCAGTCCATACGTCACCGAAGTTGAGCTACTGGACGTTTCGGCGCGCGAGTGCCAAATTTCCTTGACGGTGGATGCCGACGGCGGTCCCAGCGGAGAGCTGTGGCTGAATGTTGATGAAAATCAGCGCTGGACGTGCAGCTCAGACCTACCTTCCCGGGTTTTGCCGATCAGCTGTCGCTAGCCAAAGGGTTCCTGCGAGCAACAACAGCGCTAGGTCTTCAATCGGGGTGACCCACGTCAATGGACGTGGCCAATAGACGCCGAAGCAGCCACAGTTGGGGATAGCAAGATCGCGCACTAGCGCGAGCATTATCCAAATCAAATACAGCAGATGCAGGGCTATCAGCGCGATAGCCGCTCGCCGGGTTTGCATGCCGCTGAGCAACCAAGCGCCCAGCGCAAGCTCGCTGAGCGCTAGCGCCCACGCCGCCGCTGACAGCCCGATTGTCGGCACCGCGGCATAGCTATCGACGACGCTCGCAAAGCCCGGCATATCCAACAGCTTGGCAGCTGCGGCGGTCAGCAGCAGTGCCGCAAACAGCAGACGCAGCGGGCGCTTCAGCGCGGCAGTGTTCATTGCCAGATTTCTGTTTCCATGGAAATTAAAGGCGCTGCCTTGAACACCACTTCCATAACCGTCATTGCGAAGCGCCGCAGGCGCTGTGGCAATCCACCTCACGCGAGAGCCTCGTCCAGAGCGAGCGCCTGAGCGCAGCTTCTGGATTGCCACGGCCGATGACGCCGGCCTCGCAATGAGGACATAGTAGGTTTATATAATCAGCAACTTACGCCGTTTATTCATACAGATGAGCGCCTCAACGCTGTTGAATGATGGTCCAGTCGTAGTCGATGTACTTTACTTTGTAATCTTCCGGAATCTTGGCGTCGGCGGCGCGGTAGCGATTGGCGTAAGCAATGAAAGACGGCGCCACGGCGAGAAAGTCTTCAGGGAAGAACTTGAATATCTCGGTGAAGTAAACGCGCTCCTTCTCGTGGTCGATGCGCACGTTGCGCGGCTCGGCAAAAAACTTTAGCGATTCGCGCTGCAGCTGCTGCTCAATGCGCTCGGCGCTAAAAGGTTCGCGCGGCAGACGCGGGCAGCTCTCGGACATGCAGTTCAGCGCCCAGTGCACGCGCGGCTCACCGAGCTTGCGGATGATGTTGTTCTCAAAGTCCTCAAGGTTCATGGTCTGCCCACCGACCACGACCTGCGCCACACGAAAGAACCTGCGCCGCTTGAGCGTTGACAGCTCCTCCGGAATGTCTTGCGCCAACACTTGGCGCATCGCCAGCGCGTTGTACGCATTCAGGTAGTAAGCCAGAATCGACTCGCGCGTTGTGAACAGTTGAGCTCGATTGCCGGGATCAACGGCCGCAACCCAATCGACATAGGTTTGAAGCTCGGTGGGCGCCGCAGCGAGTCGCCTAAAATCGACATAGCCTCGGTCATCGACAAACCTATCAAGCACAAACGCCCAGCGCTGCGTCGCCTGCTCGACGCTCAACTGAGCCGCCTGTGGCTGCGCCGACGCAACAGCCAGCAGCGCCATGGATATGCAAAAACCGATCAACCACTTCATTCAATCACCTCAACCGGAATAGATTTCCCCCCCTTGATCTCACGCGCACGGCCGCGCGCGGTCTTCTTATCAAGCATGACGGGGCGCGTCGGCGGCTTCTCCAACGAGAACTGGCCGCTTATCGGACTCCACCACTGTTGCCCATCCGGGGTCGCTGTGGCAACCGGCGTTAAGAGATATGCGTCACGCTTTGCGTTATGTATGCACATAGAGAGCGGACCCTCGGCGGTCATCACCATAAACGAGCAAGCCTCCACGCGGTCACACTGCAGGTGCTTGGCATCCATGAAGTTATGGATGAAGAACCCAAGGTTGGTCACCTGGCCGCGCGCGCGCATGAAGTCGCCGCGCATGCGCCATGCCAGTCCGGCGAAGTAGCGAATCGAGCGCAGCAATAGCGCGGGTCGGCGCAGCCCCACCGCGGCAAAGCGCCATGCGGTGCGCCATTTACGCGCGCGATCAATGGGGACGTCGCACGTTTCGTTGAGCAGTCGCTGCGCGTAGTCGGTGTCATCAAGCAGGTTGTGCACGCGGCCGTTGCTGACGAGCGTAAACGCAGAGCGATTGCAGTCGTGATGGCCTACCGTGCCTGCCGCAAACGCGAGCTGTCGTCCGGCCCCTGCACTTATGCGCGCCTGCACGCTATCGGCGTCAATGGCATAGCCGCGCGAATGCAAAACCCCGCGACCGCTGTCGGCCTGCAGTTGAAAAGAGGCTAGCTTTACGACATCGGCGTGCCGCACAAAGAATGCGGCAAGTGCGGTTATTTCTTGAAAGTTGCCGTCGAACACGGTGGTATTGAAGAACACCCGCAGCGGCAAACCTCGCGCCGCCTCTATGTAGCACTCCCGCACCACGTTGAGTTCGAGTTCGCTAGCGTAGCCCTTGCGCTGCTGAGTCATATCAACGTGAAACGCCACATCGGTGAGGCCGGCTTTGGCGAGCGCGGCAAGCAGCTCGCGTTCGGCCAAAATTCCATTGGTAAATAGCGAAGATCGCATCCCCTTGGCGTTTACATAGGCCACGATCTGCACCAGCTCGCCCGCATCGCGAAGGGTGGGATCACCGCCGGTGACCTGCACATCAGTGCCCGGCCCGTAGTGAGCGTGAATTAAATCCACGCGGCGAAAAATCTCGACTAGGGGCAAATCTTTCAGCGCTTGCGAACTCTCCGACAAATAGCACAGGGTGCAGTCCAGATTGCAGCGCTGGGTGATTTCCAAGGCGACGCAGCCAATCGCCCAACGGCGGCCCAAGTATTGCGAGCTGTGCCATTGGCCGGCTCGCTCGGCGCGCGCCTGCGCCCGCTGCATCGGCGTGAGCGCATCGGCCGGCAGCGCAAACGGCTGCCATTGATGAACCTGTTGCGCTGTCAACGAATTCTGATTCATCTTACGCTTTGATTGCCAATCAGGGATGCTAGCGATAGGCCACGACACGCCACAGCACGTCGAGGTTACGTCGGAAGAGCCTGCATGCGGCGTGATGATTCGCCTAGGTCGTCATCCTGCACCCCTTCGGCCTAGGATTGAGCGCCCACAAGGACTGCCGCGCGTGACCCTCCCAACCCTTACGTTCACCGTGCTGGCGATGCTCGCGTTTGCCGGCAACTCACTGCTGTGCCGCGCGGCGCTGTCGCAAACTTCGATTGACGCGGCCAGCTTCACCAGTCTGCGGTTAGTGGCCGGTGCGATAACACTTTTGCTGCTGACGCGCGGTCCAGCGGCGCGTCGGCTTGCACACGGCAACTGGCCCTCAGCGCTTGCCCTGTTTGCCTACGCTGCTGGCTTTTCCTTTGCCTATGTCAGCCTGTCCACCGCGACTGGAGCGCTGCTGCTATTTGCCTCCGTGCAGACGACGATGCTTTGCGTCGCGCTGTGGCGAGGCGAGCGCTTGCGTGCGCTGCAGTGGTGCGGCCTTGGCCTCGCGATGAGCGGCGTGGTGGTGCTGTTGTTGCCCGGGCTTGAGCAACCGGCGCCGCTGGGCAGCGCACTGATGATTGGCGCAGGCATCGGCTGGGGCGTCTATTCGCTGCGGGGACAGCGTGCGGGCGATCCGATAGCGGTCAATGCGGGCAACTTTGCTCGAGCGAGCTTGGTGGCCGCCGTACTTAGCCTGGCGCTGTGGCCTTCGACCAGATTTGATTGGGTAGGCGCTAGCTATGCCCTTGCGTCTGGCGCGCTAGCATCGGGCTTGGGTTACGCCATCTGGTATCGCGCCCTGCCCGCTTTAAGCGCAAGTGCGGCCGCTGGCGTACAGCTGAGCGTACCGGTGATCGCGGCGCTGGGTGGTGTGCTGCTGTTGGGGGAAACCGCAAGCCCAAGGCTGCTGATTGCTGCAATCAGCGTCATTGCCGGATTGGGGCTGCTGCTTTTTGTACGCCGACAGCGCTCCAGCTAGCGAGCCACGCAGCGGCGCGCTAACGCCGCTGCGTGCTGAGTCAAGATGGTCTCTCAGGCCGCGCGCGCCAGACGCATGTCACCGCCCTGCAGCGGGTCATTGCCAAACTGGTTGGTGCCTTGAGTGCCTTGCACGAAGCCGCACATGACCAATGCGTACAGGTTAACCAGCGGCACAAAGCCCAGCAGCGCAAACCAGCCGGATTTGTCGAGGTCGTGCCAGCGTTTGACCGACAGCGCGATGCTCGGAATCAACAGCGCCAAGCAGATCACCATGGCCACTACCGCACCAATCATGCCCGCCGTTTCTGACACTGCGGCCAACGCCACCATCAGGATTTGCGCGACGACAACTGCTGCGATGATCCCCAAAGTACCCAACCAGAAGGCCTTCCGACCGATGCGCCCTTCAAACGAATATAGCTGTTTCACGACGTGTGCTCCTCGCTAACGCGACCGGAATGGCCGCCTTCACTAGAGCAAAACGTGAAAGCGTCGCGACAGAGGCCACATGCTTCCAAAACCGAAGTCCCGCGAGGTTTCATCGCGCGAAACCTCGCCATGTTGGACCAGCGTCTAGCTCGCCTTGGCCCCCGAGCGATACAGGAGCAAGCCGACACCCGCGAGCACGGCCAAGCCAACGTACTGGCTAAAGTGCCACGCGTCTGAAAGGCTAAGTACGTCGGCCCGCCCGCTTACTACGATGGGTACCGCGATCGCGATACCCATCAGCGCTTCACCAGTGATGAGTCCGGCCGAGAACAACGTTCCTGGGCGATGCACACGATCCCGCCCGGCTTCATCGTCGGCCTTGATGCGATGTTTGCGCTCCACGAAATGCGCCAGCAGGCCGCCCAAGAAGATCGGCACCATCAGCTCAAGCGGCAAATAAATGCCAATCGCCGCTGCCAGCACCGGCACGCGGAACAGCGAGCCGCGCGACTTCAGCCAGCCATCAAGGCCGATGATCAACGCGCCGACTACGGCGCCAAGCGCAATCATGTCCCACGGCAGCTTGCCGCCGAACATGCCTTTGGCAACGGATGCCATGAGGGCGGCCTGCGGCGCATTGAGCGAGTTTGGATGTTCGGCAGTCGGCGGACCAATGCCGTAGGCCGTGGCCAAAAGATTGAGCACCGGGGCCATTACCAGCGCACATGAAATGGCACCGATGCCAAGCATTAGCTGCTGCTTCCACGGCGTCGCGCCGACCAGATAGCCCGCTTTCAGATCTTGCAAGTTGTCGCCACCGACAGCAGCGGCGCAGCACACCACCGCACCGATCATGATGGCCGCAACTGCGCCGATTGAAGAGTCTTTGCCCAGCAGCATTAGCAACACGAGCGAAGCAAACAGAATGGTCGCGATGGTGATGCCCGACACCGGGTTGTTTGAAGAGCCGACGAGACCGGCGAGATAGCCCGACACCGACACAAACAAAAATCCGGCGACGATCATGATGATCGTCATAGGAATACTCACGGTCCACTGCCCAACGATCGTCTGATACAGCGCGAGCAGCGGGAGGGTGAACACGACGAGTCCAATCAGCATCCACTTCATCGGCAGATCGCGCTCTGTCTCGGCAACGATCTCACTATTGCCTTTGCGCGCCGCCGCGATGCCGCTGCGAATTCCCGACAGCAGCGAATTGCGCAACGAGAACAGCGTCCATAAACCGCCGATGAGCATGGCCCCGACGCCGACAAAGCGAATTTTCTCGGCACGGATCAGGCCAGCGGCATCGCTTGCACTCGCGCCGACCAGCTGCGCCATCAGCGCTGGATCGGTGGACTGAAAAAACGCGTGGTAGATCGGAATCATGATGTTGTACGACAGGATGCTGCCCGAGACCACCACGATGCCGATATTCAGCCCAACGATATAGCCGACGCCGAGCAGCGCGGGCGACAGATTGGTTCCCATGTAGCCAAGGTACTTACCAAAGAACGATGCGCCGGCGGCGTTGTCGGGAATCATCCGCATGCCGCTCTCGGCCATCAGCTTGACGAAGGCGCCGATGACCGACGATATCGCCAAAATCTTGAGACCTGGCCCAGGATTGTCGCCGGCCTTCAGGACTTCAGCGGCGGCTTTGCCTTCCGGGAACGGCAGTGGATCTTCGACAATCATGGTGCGCCGCAGCGGCACCGAGAACAGCACGCCAAGCAGGCCGCCCAAACCGGCGATAGTGAACACCCACCAGTATTCGAATGTCTGCCAGTAACCGAGCAGAACCAGTGCGGGAATCGTAAAAATTACGCCAGCAGCAATTGAAGATCCAGCCGAAGCACCGGTCTGCACAATGTTATTTTCAAGAATCGTACCGCCGCCCAGCAATCGCAGCACCGCCATCGAAACCACCGCGGCTGGAATGGCAGTGGCAATCGTCAGGCCGGCGAACAGGCCCAGATAGGTATTTGCTGCGGCAAGGATCATTGCCAAAATGATCGACAGCAGCACCGCTCGAAAGGTGAGCTGCGCCTGTGGTGATGGAGCCATGTCGTCCCCCTTGGACAGTGTTCTATGCAAGCGAGGGAGCTTGGTGGGCGGCGGCGATGGCGTCAAGCCGCAATGCAGGAAGGTGGCACTTCGGCGAATACGCCCAACACTCGCCCCACGTCCCTCTGCTTCCGAAAGTGTGTTCTCTGCGACCCTTGCGCCTGTGCGTTACACCGCGCTTTGTGCTTGGGTGATTTCAAACAACAAGCAACCGATAGGCTTCAACGGGGAGGAGCAAGGGTCGCAGAGAACATGCGGAAAAGACCAGAGGGGCGCATAGGCCTCTCACGCTTTTCGCAAACAGCTAGGTGCCACTCGCCACGCGCCGCACCTATCGCGCGAATGCGCTAGATTGCTCGCCGCTGCGGACCCCGCAAGCACGTACGAGAACATACTTTGTATACATCGCAGACCTCGACTTACACCAGCCTGCGCCAGCTGAGCCCATGGCTACTCTGGCTAGCTGCGTTCTACACGACGTGGCTGTTCCTGATCATCAGCGGCGACCATTGGCAGACATTGGCCGAGCACTGGGGCATCGCTGTTGCCATGGGGCTGGGTTCGTATGTCGCCGGCTCAACGCCCATGGGCGGCGGTACCGTCGGGTTTCCGATTTTGGTGCTGCTGTTCGATCAGCCGGCCCAACTTGGACGCGACTTCAGCTTTGCAGTGCAGAGCATCGGCATGCTGAGCGCCTCGATCTTCATCCTCAGCCGTCGGCAGACCTTGGAATGGGACATGCTGGGGCCAGCGATGCTGGGTGCCTTGATTGGCACGCCTCTCGGCATTTTGTATGTCGCGCCATTGGTATCTGCGCTTGCGATCAAGGTCTCGTTTGCGGTGGTCTGGGCGAGTTTTGGCGTGCTGCACCTCTATCGCACGCGCGAATTCTGCGCCGCCGATGGGCTGGCACCTGCACGCCCCGCGCTGGATCGGCCGCTGGGCTTTGCGCTTGGCTTGAGCTGTGGATTGACGGTTGCCGCGATCACCGGCGTCGGCATCGATATGGTCCTGTACGCCGCGTTGGTGCTGCTGCGGCGCGCGGACCTGAAGATCGCTATCCCCACGTCAGTGTTGATTATGGCGTTCACCTCGCTAATCGGGATTGGCTTCAAATCCGCAGTGACCGGCGTGCAGCCAGGCGTCTATGAGAACTGGCTGGCGGCGGCTCCCATCGTGGCGCTGGGCGCGCCGCTCGGCGTGTTTATCGTCAACCGAATCGGGCGCATGCCGACGCTCTATTTTGTGGCTGTGCTGTGTATTGGCCAGTTCATCTGGACCATGCACAACGAGTGGCTGCAGCTTGGTGTGTCCGGGCTCACATTGGCATTGGCTGGCGTGCTTGCCTTCAATGTCGGCTTTGAATTGCTGCATCGCTGGGGCATCGCAAGCGATGCGCGCCTGCGGTCGGCAACCGGTCGCTAACCAGCCGCTCGCGCGTGAATACGTATGCATTTAGCGATGCGCCTCGCGTGCTGCGCCTACCATGGCCGACTTGAGCTAAGCGGCGTCGCATGACTTGCGCGAGCTACACATGCACTTCTGGGAGGAAGCAATGGTCAACAAGCGCAACCTGTCGTTCTGGCAGATCTGGAATATGTCGTTTGGGTTTCTAGGCATCCAGTTTGGGTTTGCCCTGCAGGGCGGCTTTATGTCGCGTATTTTCCAGACGCTAGGCGCGGAGAAAGATGCGCTACCGCTGCTATGGATTGCCGCGCCGCTGACCGGTCTTCTGGTGCAGCCCATCATTGGCTACTTTTCGGATCGCACTTGGCATCCGATCCTTGGCCGGCGTCGGCCATATTTCTTGATCGGCGCAATTTTAAGTTCGCTGGCCTTGGTATTCATGCCGCACTCGCCGACGCTCTGGATGGCGGCTGGCCTCCTGTGGGTGCTGGACGCCTCCATCAATATAAGCATGGAGCCGTTTCGCGCGCTGGTGGCCGACAAGCTGCCGGATGGTCAACGCTCCTACGGCTTTGTGGTGCAGACGCTAATCATCGGTATCGGCACGTGGGTGGCGAGCAACCTGCCATGGATGGTTAACCAGCTCGGCGTGTCAAACGTCGCTGGGCCGGGCGTGGTGCCGGACTCAGTCAAGATCGCGTTTGCGATCGGTGCCGGCGTTTTCATGCTGAGCATTTTGATCACCGTGCTCACAACGCGAGAGGATCCGCCAGCCGATATGGCCGAGTTCAAGCGAGAAAAAGCCCAGGGAAATTTTTTCATCGACATCGTCACCCTGGTCATCAATATGCCGCGGCAAATGTTCAACATCGGCGTCGTGCAGTTTTTCAGCTGGCTGGCATTTTTCTCGATGTGGAGCATGACCACGCCGGCGCTCACCGAGCATGTGTTCAACGCGCCTGCGCCCGACCCCGCCGCGTTCGACATGAGCATCACTTCGCAAGCGGAAGCCTTCACTACCGCCAATGCGGCATTTCAAAACGCGGCTGATTTAGTCGGCTCGTATATGGGCTACTACGGCCTTTCGTCGATGCTGGTTGCACTATTGCTGGCGTTCTACGCCGCGCGTCACGTCGTCAATCGGAAGCTAGTGCACTTCGTTTCTCTAAGCTTGGGTGGCCTAGGCTTTTTATCGATGTCGCAGATCAGTGAGCCGGTTTACTTGATTGGCTCGTTCGCGTTGGTCGGCGTCGCATGGGCCAGCATCTTGTCAATGCCGTATGCGCTGCTTGCAAGCTGTGTTGACCCGAAAAAAATGGGCGTCTACATGGGGATCTTCAATATGTTCATCGTGATTCCGCAGATCGTTGCCGCGACGTCGCTCGGCTTTGTACTGACCATCCTGTTTGACGGCAAGCCGATCTTCGCCTTGATCATCAGCGGTGCCAGTCTGATTGCCGGGGCGCTATGCCTGTTTTGGGTGGAAGAACCAAAAGCGGCCAATACCGGCCCGATGGCGGTCGCGCACTGATGGCCGCGCATATGATTCGCACGTGTCAGCCAGCGTCGTCGGCCGCCAGCATCTCGCTGAGCTCCCTACTAATTCTCGCCGTGGCGGGCTGCCAACCCGCGGACACTGACAGTTCACAAGCCGCCACATCACCGCCAACTGCTGCGCAGGAGTACTACGGCACACTTGCGCCGTTCGCCTCCGAGTCAGTGTATTTCGTGGTCACGGATCGATTCGTCAATGGCGACGTCAGCAACGACCAGCGCGAGCAAGGCGGCGAACACAAGACCTTCGATATTCCGCTGCCCGCCTGCGACGGTGTAGTCGGCAACATCGGCTATCTTGGCGGCGACTTCCGCGGCCTGCTTGATAACGCCGACTACATTCGCGAAATGGGTTTCAGCGCGGTGTGGATTACGCCGATCATTGAGAATCCGGACGAGGCGTTCACTGGCGGCGATGAAATCAACTGCAGCAGTTTCTTGAGTGATCGTGGCAAGTCTGCCTATCACGGCTACTGGGGTACCAATTTCTATCGCGTCGATGAGCATCTGCCAAGCGAAGGCTTGGGCTTTGCTGAACTGACAGCTGGGCTAAAAACCAAAGGCCTGAAGACGGTGCTCGACATCGTCGGCAATCACGGCTCGCCGGCATGGACGATGCCGAACGCTCAGCCGGGCTTTGGACAGCTATTTGCCGCCGACGGCAGTCTGATCGCCGACCACCAAAACTTGCCGCCCGAGCAGCTTGACGCCGCCAACAGCCCGCTGCATGCGTTCTACAACCCCAAGGCCGATCTGGCCCAGCTCAGTGATCTTGCTGCCAGCAATCCAGCGGTGATGGACTATTTGGTCGGCGCATACGAGCAGTGGATCGATCAGGGCGCGTATGCGTTTCGCGTTGACACCATCCGCCATCAGCCGTTGGATTTTTGGAAAACCTTCGCTGATCGCATTCGCAAAACGCGCCCCGACTTTTTCATGTTTGGCGAAGCCTTCGACTACGAGGCCGCCAAGATTGCGCCGCACACCTGGGACGAGAACGGCCGCTACAGCCTGCTCGACTTTCCCATGAAGAAGGCGATGCAGGAGGTGTTCGAGAAGGGCGGTAATTTCGCTTTACTGGCGTCGGCCCTGCACGTGACCGATGGCCCTTATCAAAACCCGTATGAGCTCACCACCTTCTACGATAACCACGACATGCCGCGCATGAACGCCAGCGACAACGGCTTCATCGATGCGCACAACTGGCTGTTTACCGCGCGCGGCATTCCGGTGATCTACTACGGCTCGGAGAGCGGCTTCATGCGCGGACGCGCCGAACACGCCGGCAATCGAAATTATTTTGGCACTGAAGGTATTGCGGCGGCCCGCGACAGCGAAATTCGCGATCGCCTGAGCCGGATCGCCAAGGCCCGTGCGGCATCACCCGCGCTGCAGCGCGGCCTGCAGATAAATATCGAAATTGACGGTGATCGCGCGGCATTCTTGCGCGTGCTGCAGATCGAAAATGAGGCGCAAACGGCGCTGGTGCTGCTCAATAAGGGCGGCTCAGCCACTGAGTTCGCACTCGGTGCCCTGATGCAGGCAGGTCATTGGCGCAGCGCGTTTGGCGATGCGTTGATGAATGTCGAAGCGGGTGCAGAACCGGCTATCACCGTCTCGCCCCACGATGCACAGGTCTGGCTACTGGACGAAGTCATCACCTCGCCTGAGTTGCTAGCGAAGCTTGACGTGCTTATGGCCGGGCGGGAGCGCCGCACGAACGGCGAATAACCACGTCGGCGGATAGCATCGCGCTCTCCGCTGGCTCGCCACGGATTTGCTTCAACAGGCGATCCACCAGAATCTCACCCGCTAGTTTGGTGTTCTGCAGCACCGTGGTCAGCTTCGGCGAAGTAAACGTGGCAATCGGCAAATCATCGAAGCCCACAACCGAAACATCGTCCGGCACATGCAGGCCCGCATCCGCCAAGGCCTGCATCGCGCCAATGGCCAGGAGATCGCTAGCGGCAAACACCGCGTCCAGCTTCACACCGCGCGCCAGCAGCTCCTGCATCGCGCGAAAGCCAACCTGCTCCGTCGAGTCGACGGCGTCGACTTGCAGGACGGGATCGCGAGCAATTCGGGCCGAGGTCAGCGCCTCGATATGACCGTCGTAGCGATCCTGAAATTCCGGAAAGCGATCCGTAATATTGCCGATAAATCCGATGCGGTTTCTGCCTAATGAAAGCAGGTGTTCGGTGATCGCCCGCCCGCCCTGCAAGTTGTCACACCCCACCGACAAGCCCGGCTGACCTTCGACCACCGCGCCCCAGCGAACGAAATGCGTGCCCTGCTCTTCCAGCTTGCGCAACTTGCTGCGCGCAACCAGGTAGTCGCCATAGCCGAGCAAGATCAAACCATCGGCTTTGTGGCTGTCTTGAAAATCCGAATGCCAATCTTCTGACTGCTGCTGAAAGCTCACTAGCAGGTCATACCCCTGAATCGCGCATGCCCGCGTAATTGAGCCAAGCATCGACAAAAAGAACGGGTTGATCAGCGAATCATCTGAGGTCGGATCCTCAAACAGCAGCAAAGCCAGCGTCACCGAATGCTGGCGGCGCAGATTGGAGGCGTTTTTATCGACCTTATAGTTGAGCTCTTTCGCAATCGCCTGAACCTTGCGTCGCGTCTCTGGACTCACCAGCGTGCTGCCGCGCAGAGCACGCGACACCGTCGACTGGGAAACGCCAGCCTGATACGCAATATCGAACGAAGTAGCTTTGCCTTTCATTGATTCCGTACCGGGATAAGTCAGCGCCTACGCCACTTGCTTCAACGTCGCTGCATTAGGCCGCTGTCCAGAGACGATGCCTCGATGCTAGCAGGCAATTCGGGCTCTACGTTTTACCTGATCGCTTGCGTGCGCCATGCTGCGACGCAGCAAACGCTATCGCGCGCGCTAGCCCGCCGCCTGCATTTGTGAGCGCACGGAAGTTGATACGTCTGAAATTCGCGCCCCGCCCAGGCCTTAGTCGCATCGCTTCATTACCGCTCCAGCGCTTGCGACTCCAACGTCCTCATCCTACTTCAGTGCGACGCATGCCTTGGCGAGCGCGGCAACGCGTGACCAGTCGCGCGCTTTGATCGCATCGCTCGGCACCATCCACGAACCGCCGACGGTGACCACATTGGGCAGCGCGAGGTAGTTCGGAGCGCGAGCGGCGTCGATGCCGCCGGTGGGACAGAAGCGCGCATCTGCGAACGGGCCAGAAAATGATTTCAACGCCGCGATACCACCGGCAGATTCCGCTGGGAAAAACTTGAAGCGGCGATGGCCGTGCTCCAGCCCCACCATCAATTCACTTGCCGTGGCGATCGCTGGAATAAACGGGATGCTGGCTGCGGCAGCTGCGGCATACAGCGAAGCCGTGCAGCCCGGAGCAATGGCAAACTTCGCGCCGGCATCCGTGACTGCCGTCAGCTGCGCGGCGTCGAGCACCGTGCCAGCACCAACGATTGCCCCCGGTACGGCGGCGACCATGGCGCGGATCGCGTCGAGCGCAACCGCCGTGCGCAGGGTAACTTCTAGTACGGGCAATCCGGCATCCACCAGCGCGCGCGCCAGCGGCACGGCGTCCTCAATATTGTCGATGGCCAACACCGGCAGCACCGGTGCCTTACTCAGAATGGCGTCGACCGCTGCGGCGCGCGATTCGGTAGTCCAGGGCGTCATGAGTTCTCCTTGATGGCCGTCTGGTGCGCAGCGACAGCGGCACCCAGCAGACCGGGATGCGGATGCGTGATGATCTGAATGGTGACCGATTCGAGATAGGCAGCAAAGCGCCCTTTCGCCAGAAAGCGCTCACGAAAGCCACTGCTGCGAAGGAACGGAATGAAGCGCGGCACGATACCTCCAGCGATAGTCACGCAACGCGCGCCATGAATCAGCGCAACGTCGCCCGCGACGCTGCCGAGTACCGCACAGAATCGCGCGAGTGCGCGGCGCGCGGCAACGTCGTGACCATCAAGCGCAGCGCTAACGATGTCGGCAGGCTCGCGCAACGCGGGTGCTTGGCCGCTGCTTGCGGCGCTGTCTTCACCGCGCAGCGCTGCATCAATATGCGATAGCCCAGAGCCACTCAATAGACGCTCGGTCGACGCGCGACCAAAGCGTGAGGTTAGCCAACGAGCGATGCACTGCTCTTCCTCACCGAGCGGTGCGAAGCTTGCGTGTCCGCCTTCTGTCTCTACGACACGCCAGCCTTCCAGCGCCGACCCCACCAGCATGGCAACGCCCAAGCCGGTGCCCGGGCCGATCAAGGTGATGGGGCCGCTCAGAACAGCAGGCTCTGCGCCGTGCAGCAGCACGCGGTCAGACGCTGCCAGCGAAGGCACCGACCAAGCCACCGCACCAAAATCATTGAGCAGGACCAGGTTGTCCAGCGCCAAGCTGCGCTTGAGCTCGCTCGCGCTGAATGACCATGCGCGATTGGTCAGGCGAATTTCATCCGTACCTACCGGCGCAGCCACGGCGATAGCGGCGTGCTTGGGCATGCCAGCCGTTCCGGCGAGTCCTATGCTTTGCAGGTAGTGCTCGGCCGCATGCTGGAGGCTGGCGAAGTCGCTGTTCTTGAGCGACTTCGCCTGCGTCACCTCGACATTGCCTGCGCCCAGATCGGTCAGAGCAAAGCGCGCGTTGGTGCCGCCGATGTCGGCGATTAAGGCGAGCGCCGAGCTGGCCATCGCGCTATTCGTTGAGCTAGTCATCGATCAGGACCCGACTGACGCCAGCAGGTCGCCGCCTACTCAGGCGTGCACAAACAAACTGCATGCACCCTCCTCGGCCGTGCCGACCTGTGCACGCATCGCGCCAAATAGCTCGCGCCCCATGCCGAAGCGATTGCCTGACTGCTGAGGAATCACCGCGTCGCGTGCCAACCAGTCAGCGGCGTCCAACTCGACCTCGAGCGTACCGCTCTCAGCATCAATCACCACGACATCACCATCGCGTAGGCGCGAAATCGGACCGTGATCGAGGGTCTCCGGCACTACGTGGATGGCCGCCAACACCTTGCCGGATGCGCCTGACATGCGGCCATCGGTCAACAACGCCACACGCTGACCACGATCCTGCATCACCGCCAAGGTGGGCGTCAGCTTGTGCAGCTCAGGCATACCGTTGGCGCGCGGCCCCTGCCCGCGAACCACGGCGACAAAGTCACCGGTAAGTTCATCGTTCGCGAAAGCTTCAAGCAGGCCATCCTGTGTCTCGAAAATGCGCGCCGGCGCGCGAATCGAGCGATGCTCCACTGCGACCGCCGATATTTTGACGATGGCGCGTCCGAGCCGACCCTGCAGACGGCGCAATCCGCCTTCGCTATCGAACGGCGTAGCAGTACCGCGAAGCACGCTGGTATCGAGGGACTGGTCTGGCGGATCGCGCCAGCGAAGGCGCGTGTCGTCAAGCCATGGCTCCTGCGCCTGCGCCATCAAATCGCCGCCGTGAACGCAGCGAATATCGCGGTGTAACAAGCCGGCATCGATCAACTCACGAATCGCAAATCCCATGCCGCCGGCTGCGTGAAAGTGGTTTACGTCGGCACCGCCGTTCGGATAAATACGCGCGAGCAGCGGCGTGGCGCGCGAGAGCTCATCGAGATCATCCCAATCGATCAACAGACCCGCTGCACGAGCGACGGCGATGAGATGAATTGCGTGATTGGTCGAACCCCCGGTCGCTGCCAAACCGACCATCGCGTTGACGATGGCCTTCTCATCCAGCGTATGAGCAAGCGGCGTGTAGTCGTCGGAATGTGCGCCGATCTGCAGCGCACGCTCGGTAGCGGCGACGGTTAGCGCATCGCGGAGCGGCGTGCCCGGATTCACAAATGCCGCGCCCGGCATGTGCAAGCCCATGACTTCGAGCAGCATCTGATTGGAATTGGCGGTGCCGTAGAACGTGCAGGTGCCGGGGCCGTGATATGACGCTGACTCAGCCTCAAGCAGCTCCTCGCGGGTAGCCAACCCTTGCGCATAGCGCTGACGCACGGCGGCTTTTTCTTTGTTTGGCAGGCCAGAGGTCATCGGCCCGGCGGGCACAAAGATCACCGGCAGATGGCCGAAGCTGAGCGCGCCAATCAACAGTCCCGGCACAATTTTGTCGCACACGCCAAGCAGCATCGCCGCATCGAACATGTCGTGCGACAGCGACACCGCCGTCGCTAGCGCAATGGTGTCACGCGAGAACAGCGACAGCTCCATACCAACGCGCCCCTGCGTAACGCCATCGCACATCGCGGGCACGCCGCCGGCCACCTGCGCGGCACCGCCGGCGGCGCGCGCAATTGCGCGAATCAGCGTTGGGTAGTGCTCCATCGGCTGATGCGCCGACAGCATGTCGTTGTAAGCGGTGACGATACCTATGTTGGCCCCTCGCCCGCCGCGCAGCAGCGGCTTGTCTGCACCGGACGCCGCGAAGCCATGCGCCAGATTGCCGCAGCTCAAACGAGAACGCGCCGCTCCATTTGGCTTGGCCGCATCCATTCGGCTCAGGTAGTCACGTCGCGTGATCGCGCTGCGTTTGGCAATACGCTCGGTCACCCGGGCAAGGCTGGTATGCAAACTCATGAGGGGCTCCAGTGAACGTGCAGCGGCGTTTCAAGGAATGCGCTGATAGGCCGCAGCAGCGGATCGGGATTCGACTGCGCAGCATGCATCACATCGCGCTTGTTCTCACCAGTGAGCAGCAAATGCACAGCACGCGCATTGCAGAGGCGCGCTCGACTGAGGCTGATGCGTGAGTACGGCGCCTCCGGCGGCAGCGGCTGCGGATCGATTCGATAAGCCGGCTCTGCGTGATCGGCGAGCGCTTGCGGCAGCGTCGTTGCCATCGGAAACAAGGAGGCCGTGTGTGCGTCGCCGCCCATTCCCAGCACCACGGCGTCGAACGCTTGGGGAAACTGCCGCAGCAGCTGCCGCGCGTGCACTTCGCTGGTCGCGACGTTGCCATCTTTCGGGGTAAGCATATGGATGGTGATGCCGCTGGCGGCAGCAAACGCCTCGCGCAGCTCGCGGCCATTGCAGGCCGCATGCACATGCGGCACGCAGCGTTCATCGGTCGCCATCACATCAATCATTGACCACGTCAGGTCCATCGACGCGAGCTGCCGATACGCTGGAAACGGCGTGCGCCCTCCGGCCAGCGCCAATATCGCGCGACCATTCGCCGCTATACCCGTGCGACACGCTTGCGCAAGAATCTCCGCCGCCTGCATGGCCAGTGAGCTCGCGTCGGGATACTCAGATTCACGCCACTTCATCCGACTATTCGCGCCAGCTATGACCGTGACGCTCGGTCAAGGTGACGGCGGCGCTTGGCCCCCACGTTCCCGCGGGATAGGTTTTGGGTGACATTCCGGCATGTTTCCAACCATCAAGAATCGCATCAACCCAGTGCCACGCGGCTTCGGTTTCATCGCGACGCACGAACAAAGTTCCGTTGCCTTCCAGCGCGTCTAGATAAATGCGCTCATAGGCCAAGCGGCGCCGATGACCAGCAAACTCTTCGTGTAAATCTAGATCCAGCGCCACCTGTGACAGCTGCAAACCGGCGCGATCAAGGCCCGGCGTCTTGCTCATCAGCATGAGCTCGATGCGCTCTTCCGGCTGTAGCCGAATGACCAGCGCGTTAGGGTTAACGGTGGCACCGGACTGGGCAAAGATCGAGTGCGGCACCGCGCGAAACTGCAGGTAGATTTCAGTGCAGCGACGCGGCATGCGCTTGCCCGTGCGCAGGTAGAACGGCACGCCCGACCAGCGCCAGTTGTCTATGTGTGCGCGCAAACCGACAAAGGTCTCGGTGCTGCTAGTGCGACCCAGTTCATCGGCGTAACCCGGCACCGCGACACCACCGACAGCGCCCGCCGTGTACTGACCCGCCACGCTGTGGGTGGCGACCTTGTCGCGATCGATGGGGCGCAAGCTACGCAGCACTTTCAGCTTCTCATTGCGCACGGCGCTGGGGTCGAACTGCGACGGCGGCTCCATCGCGGTCAGACACAACAGCTGCAGCAGGTGGTTCTGCAACATGTCGCGCATCGCGCCGGAGTGATCGTAGTAGTCGCCGCGCCCTTCCACGCCGACGGTCTCGGCCACGGTGATTTGTACCTGCTCGATGTGCCGCGCGTTCCACAGCGGCTCGAACAGTGCGTTGCCAAAACGCAGCGCGATGAGGTTCTGTACGCCCTCTTTTCCAAGGTAGTGATCGACGCGGAACACGCGGTTTTCGTCGAATACTTCGGCGACGCCGTCGTTGATTTCAACGGAGCTGGCCAGATCGTGACCGATCGGCTTTTCCAACAGTACGCGCGTGCCCGAGCCACCCAATCCGGCCGCCCCCAAGGCGCAGCAGATCGGCGCATACCAGCGCGGCGCGGTGCTCAGATGAAATACCACCGGGCCGTTGCGCAAGGACTTGATGCGGTCGCACAAGCTGTTCATTGAGGCCGCGTCATCAGTGGACGCCGCGTGATAGCTGAGGCGATCTAACAAGCGCGCCAGCGCCGATTCATCGCGCTCAGCCTGCGGCACGGCATTGTTGATAGCCTCGGCCACGAGCGCGCGAAAGCCTGTTTCCTCCAGCTCACTTCGCGCCGTGCCCAGCACGCGCAAATCCTTCGCCAAAAGTCCGTCCCGCTCAAGGCCGTACAGCGCTGGCAGCAGCATTCGTCTCGCGAGATCGCCGGTGGCACCAAACACCGTCAGCAGCGACGCCGTCACCGCAGATACATTGCCCGCACTCATCGAATTATTTCTCCTGATCAATCAGCGAGGTTACAGCGAAGGCGAGCAAACAAAACAGCTGCATACGTTTGCAGTCGGCGGCGCGGTGAGGACGCATCACGACACACCCAAACCCTGTATCGAACTGCGCTTGCCGTCGAACCCAGCAAGCGTGGCGAAATGACGCCCGCGCTCGGCGTAGTTGGCGTAGTCGGGAAAACTAGGCGCACCCGGCGACAGCAGGACGACACCATCGGCACCAATGGCTGCTCGTGCCATCACGACTGCCGAGCCCATATCAGCGGCCTGCCCCAGTGCCGTCTCCTGCGGCAGTGCACTAACCGCCAGTAGCGCATGAATGCGCGCGCCGTTTTGCCCTGTACATATCACTGTCGATAGCGGATTGGCGCGCAAGTAGTCTGCAAACACCTGCCAGTCCAGACCGCGTTCAAAGCCACCGACGATGATGGCAACGCGCCGACCACGCAGACATTCGAGCGCCGCGATACTGGCATGCGGCGTTGTCGCAATTGAGTCGTCAATATAGTGAATGCCGGCGCGCTGACCGAGCGTCTGCAGCCGATGCGGCAAGGGTCGATAGCGAGCTGCGCAGGCCGCTAGCGGCCATGCATCGATATCAACTGCATCGATCGCTGCCAGCGCAGCGCAGAGATTGAGTGCGTTGTGCCGACCAGGCAGCGACGCCGGCATTCGCCTAAGCGCGCATCGATCTGCCTGGAACACGCTGTGACCACGCAGATGCCAGCCATCTTCTCGACCGAACCAGCGTGTGCCTACACGTGTCTCGCCAACCTCACGCAGTCTGACGTCCTGCCAGTTCAGCAGCACGCGATGCGGCGATGCGTGGGTAACCAAGGCCAACTTGTCCTCAACATAGCGCGCCTCGCTGCCGTGCCAGTCGAGATGCTCGGGATAGAGATTGAGCACCAGAGCGAGATCAGGGTGGACGGCGTCTCGCGTTTGGTAGCTCGACAGCTCGATCGCCCACACCGCAGGCGGCAGCGGCGGCGCGACGACCTCAAGCAGGGGCATGCCAATGTTGCCCACCAAGCCCACCGATAGTCCGCGAGAGCGCAGCAGATGCGCGATCAGCGCTGTCGTTGTGCTCTTGCCCTTGGTACCGGTAACGCAGATTTTGAGTCCTGGCAGCTGCTCGGAAAACCAGAGCGCGGTTCCGCTGGTAAGGCAGGCTCCCTGCGCCAGCGCAGCGTCTGCAGGTGCGCGGTAGGGACTGATACCGGGTGATTTGATCACGGCGTCAAAGCCGCACAGGTCGCCCGCCGTCGGTGACTGTCTCAGCGCCAATCGCGAGTCGTTCAATGCTGCTGCATCGGCATGCTCACCTGCGGGCGCAAACAGGGTCAGCGGCTGCTCGGGAAACCGCCGACGCAAAGCGGCATGTGCCGCCCGGCCCTCGCGGCCAAAACCCCATAGCGCAATGCGCTTGTCTTTAAGCTCGGAAATACGCATCAAGACGTGTCCAAAGCGCAGCCGGAATACCATGCTCGTCGCTGGGTTCGAGCTGTGCGGCTATGCCCAAGGTCTCAGCCCCCAAATGCGGCAAAATCTCGTCCGCAAACCGCGCAACAAGCACGTCCTCACGCCACGCAGGCGACATTACCAACCACGCCATCGCCGCACGCGACTCGCGGCCCTCGCCCACGCATTCAAAAGGCTTGTGGTCTTGGTACTCAATCAAGGCGTCAAACCCCGCCGCCTGCTGCGCGTCGTCAAGCAGGTTGCGTCCAAAAATAGCAACCAGCCTAGGCTTAGGCATGAATGGCGCGAGCGCCAAAAACACGAAGTGACACTTGGGACAAATGCCGCACCAGCGGCTGGTCGGGCGTTCACCGAGCAAATGGAAGTTTCGATTACAGCTAGAGAAGTGCGCGTCATAACGGTCTAGCCGCGCGAACTGTCGGGCAACCGCGAGCTCTGAGAGCGGACGCAGCAGCGAGTAGTAGTGCAAATCCGTGGCCACGGTGCGCCTTACTTCGGCAGCAAACGCTTGCTCAAACGCCCAGCTTTTAGACCATTGATGATTGACCTCGCCCGTGCCGACAATCTGGCTACCGTAGCTGGCGGAGCGCTCGTTGGAGAAGACAACGTGACTCGCGCCGCGCAGCACCGCGGCGAGCAGCATGATGGCCGAGTTGATGGCGGTGACCGGAATATGGCCGTTGTAAGCACCCTGTCGGTTGTAGTCGAAAAGCTGCGGCGCGATCTGTCTGTCGATCCGCAGCAGCGGCAGCTCAGTCCGTTCGGCGCACGCGCGAATCAGCGGCGCTCCTCCCACCCACGTTACGGTTTGCTCAATACCCAGCGCGCGCAAGGCTTCGATACTGACCAACGAATCCTTGCCGCCGCCAATAGCGACCAGCGCACGCGCTGCATCGCCCTCCTCCATCAACGCGACAGACGCTTCCGTGCAAGTTGCTTCCGCCGAGGGGAACTTGATTTTTCCGCGCAGCGACAGGCCGTTACGGTAGGCGAATTCACCTAGGCCATTCTCATAAAGCTCGCGCAAAAACTCGGCCTTCTGCGCATCAATCGTGAAACCCTCAACACGGATGGACTCAGGGACGGCGGCCTTGTAATAGCTGACGCCGGCTATGAGATGCAGCAGCCGCAGTGCCGACTGAGCAGCGCGCTCGCGGTTAGCGGACAGCGCAAACGGCGCACCCGGAATGCGCAGCGTTTCGATCAGATCATCGCCATCGTCAAACGCGTATACCAAATGCACCGCACCCGATGCTGCGTCTAGCGTCGAACGCACGAAGCGGAAGCAGCGAACGCGGGCGCGATCAAAACTCACGGTCATCGCGCCGCCCGACTCATAAGAAAGTTCATTCCAGCACCTGCTCTACCGGCAATGCGCGCAGGTTATACCGGCTCGCCATCACCGCGCCGTATGCACCCGCATGAGCAACCAGCAGCACATCATCTGGCGCGGTCTGATCCGACAGTCGACGCCCACGTGCGAGCACGTCGCCTGTCTCGCAAATAGGCCCAACAACATCACACTTCTGCCCCGGCGGATCGTCGATTCGAGTGAGATTGATCACCTCGTGCCACGCGCCATACAGCGCTGGCCTAAGTAGCGCGTTCATGCCTGCACTCGCGCCAATTCGCCGCACGCCCGACTTCTCGACCACTTGCGTAACGCGCATCAGCAGCACGCCGCATTCCGCAACGAGATAGCGCCCGGGCTCAATCCACAGCGCGTACTGTGGATAAGCAAACTTCATCTCGGCCAGCGCTGCCGCATAGCCCGGCAAATCAAGACTGTCCGCTTCGGGCTCGTAGGCAACACCTAGCCCACCGCCAACGTCAATGCTGGCCACCGTGCCAATCCCGTCTGCAAGCGCAGCAAGTTGCGCATAGACCTCACGCCAATGCTGTGGATCGATGATGCCGCTGCCGATGTGCGAATGTAGACCGACGATCCGGGCGCCAATCGCGCGCGCGACAGTCAGAAAATCATCCAGCCCATCGATGGCTAAACCAAACTTTGCCTCGCGACCGCCCGTACGCACTTTCTCGTGATGCCCCTGGCCGAAGCCCGGATCGATTCTCAGCACCAAGGACTTTCCGGCGAATACATTGGGCGCGGCGCGCAGCAGCGCTGCGTTGTCGACCGTTACGCGCACGCCGCGTGCAAGCGCATCGGCGTATTCAGAGACTGGCGCAAAGCTTGGCGTAAACAACACGCGCGCCGGGTCCAGCGAAGGCAGCACTGCAAACACATGCGCCAGCTCGCCGGCCGAGACGCACTCGAAGCCAAAACCTTCTTGATCCAGCGTTCGCAAGATGGCCGGATGCGGATTGGCTTTTAGCGCGTAGAAGCACTGATCGACCGCCGCAATGCCGCGAAGCTCACGCGCCCGCTCGCGCACCGTCGGCAGGTGGTACACATAGGTGGGATGGTCGGCCGTTGCCAGCGCAAGCAGATGCTGGGGCTGCGCATGCCACCAGAAGGTGCGGGGTGGCTTGGCCACGCCATGCAGCTGATCCAAGGTGGGACCGAACACGCTGCTGTCGGAAATCGGCATCGCGCCCGACTGCACCAGCAGCTCATGCAGGTTAGGCAGCATGCCTTCGGCGACCGACTCGTCGACGACGAAGGTCAGATTGAGGTCGTTGGAGCTTTGCGAAATCAGGTGCACGCGCTCGCGGCCAAAACTCGCCAGTACGTCTGACAGCTTGTGCAGCAAGGAGCGCATGCCGCGGCCAACCAAGGTCACCGCGGCGCAGGGCGCAATCACTTTGACTCGGCAGATCGTCGCGAGATCAGCGCAAAGCGCATCCAGCACATTGGAGCTGACAAGATTGTCGCTGGGGTCCAGCGACACAGTGACGTTGGTTTCTGACGAGCCAATCAAATCGACCGACAGGCCGTGCTGTTTAAACGTTGCGAACAAATCGGACAGGAAGCCGACCTGCTGCCACATGCCAATCGACTCCATCGAAACGAGCACGATGCCGCGCCGCGAACTTATAGCTTTCACGCCGAGCACCGGCTCGGCGTTGGCATCGATGACCGTCCCGGCCAATTGTGGATACGCAGTGTCGCGTATCCACAGCGGCACGCCGCTGCGACGACACGGCTGTATGCAGCGCGGATGCAGCACTTTGGCTCCAGTTGTCGCGATCTCTTGCGCTTCTTCGTAATCCAAGCGTGTCAGCAAACGCGCCTGTTTTACAGCGCGCGGATTGGCGCTGAACATGCCGGGCACATCGGTCCAGATTTCCACCCGCATCGCACCTAGAAGCGCGCCGAAATAAGCAGCCGACGTGTCCGAACCGCCGCGACCAAGAATCACCGTGGCCCCAGCCTCGTCCCCCGCCATAAATCCTTGAGTGATCAACACCTCGCCCTGCTCGGCAAAGCGCCTGCGCTGGTCTGGATCTGGATCGGTGCGGCAGGTGGCCGAAAGACGTCGCGCCCACGCGGTCTGATTCGGCAATGGGTGCGAACGCAGCCAACGACGCGCGTCGCATAGTCCGATTGGCAGGCCGGACCGAGCGAGATACGCCTGCCCCAAGGTGCTCGACAAGCGCTCACCAAGAGCCAGCACCTGGGCTTCCCAGGCGAGCCCTATTTCACTTTCTGCTGACTCACCGCAGCGCGCATCGCCCTGCAGCGTACTCAGCTCGTCCAACAGCTGACCGATGCAAGCGTTCGCATCGAGGTCCAGCGACGCAGCAAATTCGCGATGCCGCTGGGCAATCGTCTGTGCGCGGTTGGCACGCGCGATGGCGTCCGTACGTGCGTCTGCCAGTGACTGCAGCTCGTTAGTGGTGCCAGATAGCGCTGACACCACCACAAGCACGCGCGCACCTTCGGCGTGCCGCTCACGCACGCACTCACCGATGGCGTCCCAGCGGGCGCGCTGCGACACGCTGGTGCCGCCAAACTTCAGCACGATCCAGTCCGCATCGCCGCGGATCGGGGTCGAAGCACTCATTTAGGGGTTCCGTCAGATGGCCGCGAACGGCGGGCTACATTGCGGTGCAGCATGACAAAAGCGCCGCCGCAGCGCCAGACGGGGTCGCGCTGCCTACGTCGTGACAAACGCGCATATGGATCGATTGGCACAATGCGAAACACTACCAATGCTCCCGAGCACTCAATGAAGACCATGCAGACCGTCGCGTTCAAGCAAGTGGACGTGTTTACCGATCAGCCGTTCAAGGGCAATCCACTCGCCGTCATCTTGGACGGCAGCGCGCTAAGCACCGCGCAGATGCAGCAGATTGCACAGTGGACCAACCTTTCCGAAACGACGTTCGTGCTGCCGCCCATAGACGCGGATGCAAGCTATCGGGTGCGCATATTCACTCCGCGACAGGAGCTGCCGTTCGCCGGCCATCCGAGCGTCGGCACGGCGCATGCGCTGCTGGACGCCGGTCTATTGCCTGCGGATGCAACTCAGCTAGTACAGGAGTGTGGTGCTGGGTTGCTTCCGCTACGCGTCACCCGTCGCGGCGATGTCCGTCAGATCGCCGTGCGTGCGCCACGCGCCAAGCTGCATCCGATCGTCAATGGCGACGTCGAACTTCTTGCCAGCGCACTGGGCAGGACACCGATGTCGTCACCTGCACCTCAAGTCGTCAGCAACGGGCCGCTTTGGTGGCTGGCAGAGTTCGCTGATGAAGCGAGCCTGCGCGCGCTGCAGCCAGACTTCGCCAAGCTGTCAGCCATCACGCTGAAGCGAGATGCCGTTGGCGTAGCGGTATTTGCGCGCAGCGAGAGCCGGGATTTCGATGTGGCCGTTCGCTGCTTCTGTCCCGCCGATGGAATCCCTGAGGACCCTGTCACCGGCAGCGCCAATGCCTGTATCGCTGCGTGGCTGGCACACAGCAGTTCGCTACCGGCCTCCACCTATCGTGCGAGCCAAGGTCGCGAAATTGGTCGGAATGGCGTACTGGAGCTGAGCGTCGAAGACGGTGAGGTCTGGGTGGGCGGGCAGTCGGTGACGGTGATCGACGGCAGCATGCGTATTGCTTGAAGAAATCTCCCTAGGCTGTATAGGGTCCGTCTTGGACCCACCGCTATCGGATAATTTTTCGGGCGGTGCGTCGAGACGCACCCTACAAATGGCCGCTACGCCAACCGAGCAACGCCACCCATATACGGCCGCAGCGCCTCGGGCACGGTGATCGATCCATCGGCCTGCTGGCAATTCTCTAGCACCGCCACCAAAGCGCGCCCGACCGCCACACCCGAGCCATTCAAGGTATGCACGGCTTCGGCTTTGCCCGTGGCCGGATTGCGCCAGCGCGCCTGCATACGACGCGCCTGAAAGCCTTCGCAGTTCGACACCGAACTAATCTCGCGATACGTCTGCTGCCCAGGCAGCCAGACTTCCAAGTCGAAGGTCTTGCTGGCGGTAAAACCCATGTCGCCGCTGCACAGCAGCATCCGTCGATAGGGCAGACCGAGTTTCTCCAGCACAATTTCTGCGTGGCGAATCATCGCGTCGTGAATGGCTTCGCTTTCGTGTGGACGACAAATAGCCACCAGCTCAACCTTCTCAAACTGGTGCTGACGAATCATCCCGCGCGTGTCGCGCCCGTGGCTGCCGGCTTCTGCGCGAAAGCAAAGCGAGTGCGCGGTTAGCAGCATCGGCAGCTGAGCGTCATCCAGAATCACGTCACGCGCTAAGTTGGTTAGCGGCACCTCGCTAGTGGGCACTAGATAGCGCTTTTGATCACCCACCTCGGTAGCGAACAGATCCTCTTCGAACTTCGGCAGCTGGCCGGTTCCGAGCAGACTTTCCGCGTTGACGATCAGGGGCACATTGCATTCGCGATAGCCGTGCTCACGCGTGTGCAGATCGAGCATGAACTGCGCCAGCGCGCGATGCAGCGCTGCCACCTGCCCGCTCATCACGGTGAAACGACTGCCCGACAGTTTCGCGCCTGCGTCAAAATCTAGGCCGCCAAGCTGCGTTCCGAGCTCGACATGATCCTTGACCACAAAGTCGAACTCGCGTGGCGTACCCCAGCGGCTCAGTTCGACATTATTTGCCTCACTTGCACCCCGCGGAACGTCACCCTGCGGAACGTTTGGTATGCGCTGGGCAATCTCTTCGAGCTGCTC
>JBBSIY010000003.1:0-32967 GCA_038257785.1 Lysobacterales bacterium | reverse complement strand
TAGACCTTGCTGCCCGGCTCTGCCGCCATCCGCTCGACCACTTCGCGTTGCAGCATGAAGTGCATGTCGATGACCGCGTTGGCGTGCTCAAGCAGGTGAAACAATATCGGCGACGAGATGTTGTAGGGCAGGTTGCCAACCACGCGCAGCGCACCGTCGCCCGCCAAAGCGCTGAAATCCACGCTCAGTACATCGGCCTGAATGATGCTGAGCACGCCGCGATGGGTCGCCGCTTCACCGAGCGGCGCGATCAGATCGCGATCGAATTCGATCGCGGTCAGCTCACCGTGTCGATCAAGCAGCGGAAACGTCAGCGCACCTGCGCCTGGTCCGATTTCTACCAGCCGCTCGCCGGGCTTCGGATTAACGGCCTGAATGATACGTTCGACCACGCTGCGGTCGTGCAAAAAATGCTGTCCAAGATTCTTCTTGGTGCGATGCGCAGCGAGGCTCATGCGCGAGCGCTCGCGAGCTGGGCGCATAGTTCAAATGCGTGAATGAGGCTAGCCGGATCGGCTACGCCCCTACCGGCCAATTCCAGCGCTGTGCCGTGATCGACCGCGACACGCGGATAGGGCAGGCCGAGCGTAATGTTGACCGCATGTTCAAAGCCGCTGTGCTTTAGCACCGGCAGACCTTGGTCGTGATACATCGCCAGCACGACGTCGAACTGGGTGAACATTTGCGGAAGAAAAGCAGTGTCCGCGGGCAGCGGTCCGCGCAGATCAAATCCCTCCGCTCGCAATGCATTCATCACTGGCTCAATGATCTCGATTTCCTCCGTGCCAAGGACGCCACGCTCGCCGGCGTGTGGATTCAGTCCCAACACAGCGATACGCGGCGCGGCGACGCCGAACTGATCGCGCATGGCGGCGTGAACGATGCGCAACGTAGCGGTAAGACCGCTGTGCGTGATTGCGTCGGCCACGGCGCGCAGTGGCAAATGCGTGGTCGCCAACGCCACGCGCAGCTGTGGGCTGGCCAGCATCATCACCACCTCCCCGTCGGCCTGCTCGGCCAGCAACTCGGTGGTGCCGCGATAGGCGACGCCGCCGTCGTTGATGCTGGCCTTATTGACCGGGCCCGTGACTAGGCCGTCACACGCACCATCGATGCAGGCTTGCCCTGCACGCGTAAGGGCTTCGATTACAGGGTGGGCGTTAGCGGGGTCCGCCGTACCAAAACGGACCGTCGCACGCTGCTTGATCTCGATGATCGGCAGTGACCCGGGCGTTGAGGGCTCGTCAGCGGGCAGCAGCCTCAGCGGCAATCCAAGCGCGGCCGCTGCGGCGCTCAACGTGGCAGGGTCGGCATACGCGACCACGTCGCACGGTAGCTCGCGCTGCATAAGACGCACGCATAGCTCAGGCCCGACGCCGCCTGGCTCGCCGGGCACCAGCGCGAGTCGACGGCGCGGCTTCATGTGGCAATCTAGAGCGCGAGACTCTGACTTGGCGGTCAGGATTTTAGACGTGTTTCGACGTACGCTTCGTCGCGCAACTGGCGAATGAAGCGATCAAACTCTTCTTCGCCTTTGCGCTTTGCGATGGTCTCGCGCGCGCGGTTGCGCAGGCTGTCGGCGGTAACGTCCTGCTCGCGAGAGCCGAGTCGTTCAACGATGTGGTAGCCGACTTCACTGCTGAAAGGCTTCGACATCTGCCCGTCTTCCAGCGCCAACACCTGAGCGCCCACCGCCGTACCCCACGCGTTGGCAGGGAACCAGCCCATGTCGCCGCCTTGATTGCGGGTCAGGGTGTCGTCGGACTCGCCTTTGGCGATGGTGGCAAAGTCTTCGCCTGCTTGCAGCCGCGCGTAGAGCGCGTCGGCGCGTTGTTTAGCCTGTTCAGCTGTCACCAGCTCGCTCGTGCGCACCATGATGCCGCGCAGATGATATTCGGTGATGGTCTCCTGGCCATCGTCGCGTTTTTCGGTGACCTGCATCAGATGAAAGCCGCTAGGGCCTCGCACCGGCGGCGAGACTTCACCCATCGCCATTCCCTGTAGCAGATTGGCAAACAGCGACGGCACTTCGTCGTAGCCGCGCCAGCCGAGATCGCCACCATCCAACGCATTTGGCGCATCGGAGTAGCGAATGGCCGCTGCTTTGAAGTCGATCTCACCTTTCACGATCAAATCGCGGACGCCTTCGATCTTCTTCTGCGCCGTTTCGAGCTGCTCTTGCGTCGCGCCGTCAGGGAGGGCGATCAAAATATGCGAGGTGCGCACCTGACCCTGCTTGAGGCTATTGCTGGCCAGCAAAATGTCGATTTCCGTTTCGCTGACGTTGACGCGGCTCTGCGAAATGTTCTGCCGCAGTCGCTGCGCAGTGAGTTCGTCGCGTAGCGTCTGACGAAACTCGTCAAATGGCAGGCCGTCGTTCTGCAGCTGTTGGCGCAGCTGCTCCTGCGTTATTTGGTTTTGCTGGGCGATGCTGCGAATGGTTTGATCGACTTCGCTATCGCTAATGCGCACGCCGGCACCTTGAGCGCGCTCTAGCTGCAGACGCAGAAGTATTAGTCGCTCAAGCACCTGCTTTTCGAGCACGTCTTTTGGCGGCAGCTGCTGCTGCGAGCCTTTGTATTGCGTCAGAACGTTGGCAACCGCGCGATCCAGCTCGCTGCGCAGAATGACGTCTTCTTCAACAATGGCGACGATGCTGTCGATAGGGGCATTGCCGAGCGCCTGCGCGCGAGCGCCGAAGCTGGCCAGGGTAGCAATGGAAAGGACGAGGGCGGTAAGCAGTCGATTCATTCGGAAAGTCAGTTGGGCGGCTAGGGGACGGTTCGCGACGCATATCCTGCCCGCGAACGGCTGAACACACTTTAGCAGGCCGCCAATAGCGGCTCGCGTCAAGGCGTCGTTTCAGCGCCACGCAGCGAGGCGCTTAACACGACGGACTCCGGGTGACGCTGGCCCTATCGGCTGTAGCCGACGATGGCTTGCTGCAAAAACTCGCCCGACTTGCGGCCGAAGCTGCCCAGGCCTTTCAGCTCGATTTCCAAATAGATCGCGTTGTTCTTCTCGCCTTCGCGATTACGCAGATAGTGGCGTCCCAGCACACGCGTGGCGATGCAGCAGCTCTCCCATTCAAGGCCGGCAAAGCCTTCCAGCGTCGATTCATCACGCAGCGAGTAGTTCCAGCGTCCGATCGCACGCCAGCTCGCTGAAAGTGGAATGACGAACGAGGCGTCGGTTTGCTCCAATACGTCGCGGCGATAGCGGTAAGCCATGTTGACCAGCGCACCTGAGCGGCTGCGCCATGTGCCACGCACACCCGATACCTGAGTCGCGTCGATATTGGGGTCCCACTGCTGGGTGATACCAACGCCGAACTGATCGCTGAGCGCGAACTCTAGCTCGCCAACATAGGCTGAGCCGCTGTTGTCCAGCGTTGGCTGCCCCGGCGCTTGCACGCGCTGGGCTTCGAAGTAGCGAATTTGTCCGATAGTGGCCGATAGGCGCTCGCGACCGCTGGCGTTCTCAAACAGGCGCGTCGTGAGGGCCAATGTCGCCTGGTTGGCATTGGTCTGCCGATCCGCGCCGCTGAATCGATTGCTGCGAAACAGCTGGCCAATATTGAAGGTCAGCTCCTGCGTATCGAGAATCGGCAGGTCGTCCTGCGCTTCAAACGGCACGTTGAGGTAGTAAAGCCGCGGCTCCAAGGTTTGTGTGTAGTCACCGCCAAACAGATTGGTTTGGCGCTCGAAATTCAGAGCGGCGTCAAGGCTGCTAATTGGCAGGCCGCGCGTTGGGCTACGGTCGACAAGTCCTGCTTGAGTGAAGTCGCGATCTAGCGAGTAGCCCGTCTGGCGCCACGCCAGTTCCGGCCTCACGTACCCCCACGCACGCTCGAAAGGTAGCGCCAGCGCGGGACGTAGGTCGTAGCGAGTGGCGTCCGCGAGCTCCTCATGACTGAACGCGACGGCTTCGGCATCAACGCTGAGCTCGAGCCAGTCAAAAAAAGGCCTATCCCAAGTGAAGCGCGCGCGCGGCAGCCGGCGATAGGGCTCGGCGCTGTCCGCAATCAGCGGATCAATAATGTCCCAGCGCTCTGCCGCCACGCTGGCATTCCAGAACTTGCCGCGGCCGGCCAGCGTCAGGTAGCTCGACAGCACCGAGGTGCTGCTGACCGATAGCGAGTCGCCGAAGTCCTCGAAATAGCGATCATCTGATACATGGTTGAGGTCGGCATTGATCGTCCAGCCGTTGGCGAATCGACCGCCGTGGCGTAACCGCGCAAGGCCGCGGTCGCGCTCTGCGATGTCATCGTTAGGCAGCCAATCGCCTTCGATTTGACCGCCGTGGTTGACATACAGATAGCGATACTCGGCACCCACCGCGACGCCGCGCCGGCCCAGCAGTCGCGCGCTAACCGTGGCATCGTGGTTGGGTGCAAGGTTGACGTAGTAGGGCACGCGCAAATCGATGCCGCTGTCGTTGGCGCTGCCGAGGGTCGGGTATAAAAAGCCGCTGCGACGGCGGTCGTCAATCGGGAAGCTGGCATACGGCAGCCAAAGCACAGGTACGTCGCCGATGCGCAACGTGGCGTTGCGCATCGTGCCCACGCCTTCTTCGCGATCCAGATGCATCGCCTCGGCGCGCAGCACCCAGCTTGGGCGCTCGGGATCACAGGTGCTGTAGCTGACCTCGGTAAAATCTCCCGAGCTGCCGGCGAGCTCAGCGCTGGACGCTTCGCCGTTGCCGCGCAGCGCAATCAGCTGATAGCGCACGTCGGCTAGCCGCGTACGGTCAGCCTCGATGTTGCCCTCCACTGAGCTCGCGGCTAACGCGACGCCGGCATCTTGATAGCGGACATCGCCGGTCGCCCGATAGGTCGACGCGCTGTGGGTGAAATCGAGCCGGTCGGCGCGCAGACGTTGATCAGCGCGCGACAGTCGCGCATCGCCCTCCAATACGTAGACATCCTTGCCGCTGACATCAATCGTGTCAGCGTCGATATCGACGCTGGCCTGTTCTCGATTGGGGTCCGCCGCCAGCGGCTCGATCCAATCGAGCACCGGCGCGCCACGGCAAAGCCGCCACGTTTCAGCAGGCGGCGGTGCCGCGAAGGCATGATTGCCTGAAACAACAAGCGCTGCGGCAAGCAGGTAGACGTGCGGGGTGGGGCGCTGCGGGTTGGAAGTCACGCAAAATCCGATAGGTGATGCTGGCGCGGTTTCAATACGCCGAGTCAGAGGGCGCAAGCCTGCCGTAAAGCGAGCGGGGCGGCAATGCGCGTGGCAATGCGACAGCCTATGTGCAGCCGTTTCGCCGGTCGCGACGGCGGGCTTGGGGTCTGACAGCGCCTCCGCGCCCGTGTGCATGGTAATTTGCGCCGTTGCGCTCTCATGTCACCTTGGAGTCCGTCATGGTTTATCGGTTTGCCTCTCTGTTTATCGTCAGTCTCGCTCTTGCGGCATGCAGTTCGGGTACTGGCACATCAGCGCCTGCTCCGGCCGTCGCTGCCGATCCAACACCTGCCGCTGATCGCGTTGTTGATCGCCCGAGCAAGCAATACTCCATCGAAGATTTTGTCGAAACGACCAGCGTCGGAGGGGCGTCGTTCTCGGCAGATGAGAGCCGTATTCTCTTTTCGTCCAACAAGTCAGGCGTCTGGAACGCCTACAGCATGCCGGCGGCTGGTGGCGACTGGACGGTGCTGACCAGCTCGGCTACCGACAACAACTACGCCGTTGCGTTCTTCCCGGCTGACGGCCGCATCTTGATCACGCGTGATCAGGGTGGCAACGAGCTTAACCATCTGTACGTCATCGGCGAAGACGGCGTTGAGAAAGACCTAACGCCCGGTGACAACCTGAAGGCGGATTTCGCAGGCTTCACGCGCGACGGCAGTGCCTTTCGGGTGGCGACCAACGAGCGCGACCCAAAGTTTTTTGATCTATACGAATACGACGCGAAAACCTACGAGCGTAAGCGCTTGTATGAGAACAACGAAAGCTATGACCTTGGATCGGTGTCTGACGATGGCCGCTACATTGCGCTTTCCAAGACCAAGACCACCGCCAACAACGATCTGTACTTGCTAGACCGCGACAGCGGCAAGGTGACGCATCTCACGCCGCACACCGGCAACGCGAGCTATGAAGCACAGGACTTCGACGGCAGCGGCGGCGCGCTCTACTACACCAGCAATGAAGGGGCTGAATTCAGTCGCCTGCGTCGTTACGTACTTGCTGACGGCAAACATGAAGATGTGCGTAGCGAGCCGTGGGACATCGTCGACTCTGCGTTCTCGCACGGCGGCAAGTACCGCGTGGATGTGGTGAATGTGGATGGCAGCACCGAGGTGGATCTGTTCGACGCCGCTAGCGGCGCGCCGGTGGCACTGCCGACACTGCCGTCAGGCGAGATTCGCGGCGTGCGTATCGCCAACTCTGAGAATCAGATGGCGTTCTATCTCAACGGCGACCGCCAGCCCAGCGACCTGTACGTGCTGGCGCTCGGCGAGTCCGAGCCGAAGCGCCTAACTCAATCGCTGAATCCCAAGATTGATGCGCAAGATCTGGTCGATTCCAGCGTCGTACGTTTTGCGAGCTTCGACGGTATGGAGATTCCGAACATCCTGTGGAAGCCGCATCAGGCCACAGCCGCCAATAAGGTGCCGGCGGTCGTGCTGGTACACGGCGGCCCGGGCGGGCAGACCACCCGTGCGTACAACTACGCCGCGCAGTTTCTCGCCAACAACGGCTATGTGGTGCTTGGCATCAACAATCGCGGCAGCTCCGGCTACGGCCAGACGTTCTTCACTGCCGATGACGGCAAGCACGGTCGCGAGCCGCTTTGGGACTGCGTCGAAGCAAAAAACTATCTTGCTTCACTCGACTACGTTGATGCCGACAAGATCGGCATCATGGGCGGTAGCTACGGCGGCTACATGACGCTTGCCGCGCTGGCGTTCAAGCCAGATGAGTTCAAGGTGGGCGTCGATATTTTTGGCGTCAGCAACTGGCTGCGCACGCTCGAGAGCATTCCGCCCTATTGGGAGTCGTTCCGTGAAGCGCTGTATGTCGAGATTGGCAACCCAGAGACTCAGCGTGATTTCCTCATCGAGACCTCGCCTGCGTTCCACGGCGACAAGATCACCAAGCCGCTGATCGTGATTCAGGGAGCCAACGATCCGCGCGTGATCAAGGCCGAGTCTGACGACATCGTCGCCGCTGTGCAGAAGAATGGCGTGCCGGTCGAATACGTGGTGTTTGACGACGAAGGTCATGGCTTCACCAAGAAGAAAAATCAGATCGCTGCCTATGGCGCGATCCTGAAGTTCCTTGACACCCACCTGAAGGGATTGCCACCGAAGGAGGCCTAAAGGCTTGGGTCGCGCGCATTCGCGACCCATCTTTGGCTAATCCGTTTATGAGGAAACACACGAAATGAGTTCTGGACAAGGCAGCTCCGGCAACGTTATTGCCGCCATCTGCAGCTTCTTCATCCCTGGCTTGGGTCAGCTCGTGCAGGGCCGCGTGCTGTCAGCGCTGTTCTGGTTTATTTCGGCCTGTGTGGCGTTCGCGATCACTTGGCTGATCACGGTCAGCCTTCTGCCGTTTGGATGGTTCATTGTCAGCCTGTTTTCTTGCATTAACGCAGCGCTCTATCGGCGCTAATGGTTGTCGACTGGCCATGGCAAGGCGCCTGACGATCTCGTCAGGCGCAGCTTGCCGCTCGCGACCCGCTGCCCGCAGATTCCGATGCGGCCGTCACGCGGGCTGGCTCGCTGAACTGGGCGTGCCCTGAGGTTCTACCGGCTCACGTCTGTCGGCGCGGCGCGTTCAACAGTGACGCCGTCACTGCCTGTGTAGGTGAACGCGGCACAGCTGGCGGAGCTAACGGTGCGGCATTGGTACGAAGGCTGCGCGGGAAAGCGCAAGCTGAGGTCAGTGCAGCGGTAGTCATCAATAATTTCTGAGCCCCAAGGTGAGGCGGTTTCGCCGACGCCGATCTTGGTCGTGATCACCATTTGGCGGCCCTGTTTGATGACCTCGGCCGTGGTTAGGTTGAGTAGATCGAAGTCCACCAGCAGCGACTTGATCTCGGATGCGCCGCGATTGGCGACCGTGAAGCTGAGCTGGCACTGCGCTGAGTCAGCGTCGCCGCGGCTGTTCTGCTCAACCGTAACGCCGCTCACCACGATGTCGATGCTGCCGCTGTCGGCAAATACAGTTTTGGGCTCGGAAGGTGGCTGACCGGCAGGTCCGGTGGCGGCCTTCCCGTCGGAACTGTCTGGCGCGCCACTGCAGGCTGCTATCGCGGAAATCAATAAGGTGCACAGGGCGGCATTTTTTCTGATGAGTGCGGTCATGCGTGTGGTCTCAGATGGAAAGTATCGGACGAGTAAGCGAAAGCGAGCGGTTAGTTTTCAAATCCATTGCGAAAAATGGCGGTATTGGGGTGCTCGAACGCGCCCACATCGCAACGCGCAACGCCGTCTCCATCGCCATCGATGGGGCGCTGCTGAAAGCGCGCGTCGCGCGGCTCACACTGACCGCTGTTGCTGATCGAATCGACCACGGCGCTGCCAGAGAAGCGCACAACTCCTACTTGGCCGGGTGTCTCATCTAGCGAGATTGTTCCTAGTGGGCTGTTGGGCAGCGATGTCGCCGATATATTTCCGCAGCTGGCGTCGCTGAACAGGTTGGCGGCAATCAGACTTGGGTTGGGGCGTGTGGCGGTGCCGCTGCAGGCTGGGCCGAAGATCGCTGGTCCGAAGAGGTTGGCCAGCGCGTAAACCAGTGCGTTTCCAGTGAACCCGAAGGCCAAATGCGCGCCAGTTGCCGCGTCATTGTTGTAGAACGTGCTGTTGGCGAGGGTGAGTGTCGTATTGGTGATGTAAGCCGCACCGCCGGAGTCGGTCACGCTATTGTTGACGAAGCTGCTGTTGGTTAGGGTGAGCGCCACGTCGGAGGCGCCGCCGCTCAATTTTCTCGAGTACACAGCGCCGCCAAATGCAGCCGCGTTGCCGCGCAAATAGCTGCGTACTACCTGCAGACTGCATGCATCACAGCCCTGGAAAATGGCTCCGCCATAGCCAAACGTTTGTGCCGCAGCGCCCGGGGATGCGGCATTACCGCGAAAGGTGGAGTCGCTGATAGATGCTGAGCGGCCCGACCCAGTCAGCCCGACTGCCCCACCTATACCGCCGTTGCCGCCCGGCGTTGATGTGTTGTTTTCAAACAGCGTGTTGCTGATGGTGACGTTTGATCGCGCGTAAACCGCGCCGCCGATTGATTGGCCATTTATCAACGTGGCGCGCACCGTGTTGGCGCTGAAGCGGCTCGACGCAATGGCTAGCGTGCCGTCGCCGCGCCGCCAATAGATCGCGCCGCCGTCAACGAGGCTTTGGGCGACCGCCTGGCAGCCGCTGAACACCACGCGCGTGGCGCGCAGAGTGCCGATGCCAGGAGAGGCGTTCGATTTATCTTCGACACAGCCGCCGTACTGCGTCGAGAGACCGTTGGTGAGCTCGAGGTCGGTGAGCTCAAGGTTGGTCGTGACGTCGCCCACTAGGAGGATCTGATGCGCGTTTTGGCCGTTGATGATCGGCGAGCGAGTCCCGCCGTCAATCGTCAGGTTTTGCACTTGGATTAGCGGCAGGGCGCTTTGCAGGTTGATCGTGCCGCCGTTAGGAAAAGGTGTAACGAATACGATGGTGTTTGGCGTGTTGGGAACAATGTTGGCCCCGATGATTGCAGAGCGTAGCGATCCGGTACCGCTGTCAGCATTGCTGGTGACATTGAACGTTGCCGCTTGGGCGGCGGGGATCAGCAGGCTTGCTAGCAGTGCAGCGGCGAGAGTGGTGCGGCGGGCCATGATCGATTCCTGTGCGTGGACAGGTCGACATACGCATGCCTAGGGCGAAATCCGGACATTAGCGCTGCACTAGGCAGCGCAACTGGTTCAGCCGCGATTGCCGCCTGATCCGCCAGCGGGGCCACCGCCCGGCCCACCGCGACGCGGTCCGCCGGGTTTTCCACCACCGGGGCGTGGGCCGCTGCGTGGTTTATTGGGGCCGCCAGGACGACCGCCCGGCGCGCCAGAGGGCTTGGCACCGTAAGGGCTGCTGCCTTCTGGCCGACTGCCGCCGGGCCTGCCGCCGGGTCGCCCGTCGGGACGTGGCGCGCCGGGGCGCTGTCCATTCGGTTTGTTGACACGTGGTCGGGCGTTGGGGCTAGTCGTCGTCACGCCATCGGGCACATACCAAGAGCGGAACTCAGAGGGATTCTCGAATCCCGGACGCGCGCCACCCGGTGCGCCACGACGTCCCGGCCCAGCTTTGCCGCGCGGCTGACCAGCGGGCGCAGTTAGCGTGTTGCCGTGATTATCTGGGCGCGGCCCGCGCGGCTTGCCGAACGGCTTTTTGCCGCGCGGTCCGGGACGGCTCGGGCGCTCTTCGCGCAGGTTGTCGAAGCGCCGCAGCTCACGTGACTCGGCGTCGCTGTCGGTACCGGTCCACGCCTTTTGCTCGCGCGGTCCCGGGCGGTATTCCGCCGCTTTGGCGCGTCGTTGATTGATGACGGATTGCAGGGTCAACGCCGCTGGTAGATCGCCAAGACCTAGCTCGGTGCGCAGCGTGGCTACCTGCTCGGCGGGCAGTTCCTCGAAATGGCCACGACGCAGCAGGCGCGGCAGATGGACCTTGCCGTAGCGCACGCGCTTCAAGCGGCTTACCTGTAGGCCGACGGCTTCCCACATGCGTCGAACTTCGCGATTGCGGCCTTCACGCAGCACCACGCGAAACCACGCGTGACTATCGCTAGATCCAATGCTTTCGATCTCGTCGAAGCTTGCCGGGCCGTCTTCCAGCGTGACGCCACGGCGCAGCTGTTGAACCGTGTCGTCTGACACCTCGCCGTGGATGCGACAAACGTACTCGCGTTTGACCTCAGTCGATGGGTGCATCAACACGTTGGCGAGGTCGCCGTCGGTGGTGAGCAGCAGCAGGCCGGTGGTGTTGATGTCCAGTCGGCCGACGGCAATCCAACGCGCGCCCTTGATCTGTGGCAAGCGGTCAAAAACGGTCGGCCGGCCTTCGGGATCTTCCCGCGTGGTCAACTCACCTTCCGGCTTGTGATAGACGATCGCGCGGGCGGGCTCGCTTTGCGCGCTGGCGACGAAGCTGCGGCCGTCAATCTCGACGCGGTCGCCACTTTTGACGCTGCTGCCGAGTTCAGCGACAGCGCCGTTGACCTTCACTTGGCCCTGTGTAATGCGCTCTTCCAGCGCACGTCGTGAGCCGAGGCCCGCTTGCGCAAGAACCTTTTGCAGGCGTTCTTCGAGGCGCGGTCCGGCGTCGCGATTGAGAGAAAGGACGGTGCGATTGTTGTCGCTCATGCAGAGTGCTCCGGTGTCGATGGATCGACACGCTGGGTTGAGTCATCGACTGCGTCGGTGACGTGGGAAGCGGGGGATGCCTCATCGACTGCGTCGATGGCAGGGGTGGTACGCAAAGCCTCATCGACTGCGTCGATGAGGGGAATGCTGACGGCGGGAATCTCGATGCCGGGTGGCCGCATTTGCGGACCGTCAAAGCTCAGCTCTGGCTCAAGCTCGGGTAGGTCGTGCAGCTCACCCAGCGGCGGCAGCTGGTCGAGACCGCGCAGGTTGAAATAGTCGAGAAAGCCGCGCGTGGTGCCGTACAGCGCGGGTTTGCCGGGTACGTCGCGATGCCCGACGACGCGCACCCACTCGCGCTCTTCAAGCGTACGAATGGTGTTGGTATTGACCGCGACACCGCGAATTTGCTCGATTTCGCCACGCGTAATGGGCTGGCGGTAGGCGATCAGCGCCAAGGTTTCTAGCAGCGACCGCGTGTAGCGGGTTTGCCGCTCAGCCCAGAGTTTCGAAACCCAAGGATGCACTTCAGCGCGCACCTGAAAACGAAATCCAGACGCCACTTCAATCAGCTCGACGCCGCGCGACGCGTTTTCCTGCGCCAGCGTATCTAGCGCTCGCTCGATGGCGGCAGATGGCAGCGCCTGATCGTCTGGAAACAGATCACGTAGCTGGTTTAGAGAAAGTGGCTGACCTGCGGCAAACAGCGCGGCCTCCACGATGCGTTTTACCAAGTCGCCGTCAACGGACGCCGCCATAGCGACCTCCGCCGTCACGTCGGCTGCTGCCTTGGCATCGTCATTGATCTCACTCAACGGCTGGCTGCTCCTGTGGGCTGGGGCTGACGGCCATTGCCGCCAGCGACTTCACATAAATGGGCGCCAATGCTTCCTCTTGCACGATCTCAAGCAGGGTTTCTTTGGCTAGTTCAAGTATTGAAAGGAAGGTCACTACCACGCCGAGGCGGCCTTCTTCGGCGACGAACAGGCTGGCAAACAGGTGGAACTCGCCGTCGCCTAGCCGCTCAAGGACGTCGCCCATGCGCTGACGCACGCTGAGCGCGTCGCGACGAATGGCGTGGTGGGTAAACAGGTCCGCGCGTTTCAGCACGTCGCGCAGGGCCAGCAGCATTTCGCGCAGTTCAACCGGTGGCGGCACGCGAATGCTGCTGCGGTCCGGCACAAAGGCGGTAGCGATAACAGTGTCACGATCAAGGCGCGGCAGCTGATCGATGCCTTCTGCCGCCAGTTTGAAGCGCTCGTATTCCTGCAGGCGACGCACCAGCTCAGCGCGCGGATCTTCTTCCGTCGCGTCAGCCGAGGGCGGGCGCGGCAGCAGCAGTCGCGATTTGATCTCGGCCAGAATCGCGGCCATCAGCAGGTATTCGGCCGCCAGCTCAAAGCGCAGCGCGCCGAGCGTGGCGATGTAGTCCATGTACTGCCGGGTAATTTCGGCGACCGGAATGTCGAGGATGTCCAGATTCTGCCGACGAATCAGGTAAAGCAGCAGATCCAGCGGACCTTCAAACGCGTCGAGAATCACCGCTAGTGCGTCAGGCGGGATGTAGAGATCCTGCGGAATCTGCAAAACCGGCTGGCCGCGCACGATCGCCAGCGGCATTTCCTGCTGCTGCGGAGCGGCTACGACGCTGTCGGTGCCGATGCTCGGCTCCGTCGTCATGCGGTGTGTGTCGCTAGCTGGGTCACGCTTTATAAGGTCACGCTTAATGTGGTTCGGTGTGATTGCGAACTCGATGGCTCGACGGCGACCGATCCATCAGATCGGTAAGTTGTACGACAGCAGACCGTGCTGTTGATAGGCGGCAGACAGCGTGCATTCGAGCGGCCCCTGATGAATTCATAGAAAAGATTGAATTCACCGCAGGCCAGGTGCCCAGAACGTCTGGACCTCATCAATCGGCAGGTTCCGATTGAGCGGAGTAGGTTGTCCTGGGTTTCGGCAGCTCGCGCAGGCAATCAGCCCGATCGTTAGCTCAGATCTAATTGATCCCGATCTGATTTATATCAATCAACTCAGTTCAATCAATTCAGATCTAGCGTCTGCCACCCCTGACGAACAATCAGTGGTGTATCCCCGGTGAGATCGACAATGGTTGTCGGCCCCCGCGGGCAGTCTTCGGCGTCAAGCATTAGCCCGACGTCGCGCAGTACCCGTTCAGCGACGGCTTCTGCATCATGGTTGTCGAAAGCATCGCCCGGCAGCGTCAAACTGGTCGAAAGAAGCGGGGCTCCCAACGTGTCCAGCAGCGCGCGGGTGACAGGGTGGTCCGGTATACGACAGCCGATTGTCCGACGTTTAGCTTGTTTGAGACGTTTCGGTAAACCGGCGCCGGGCGGCAAAATAAACGTTCGGGGGCCGGGAACCAACGTCTTGATCAGCCGAAACGCCTGATCGTCGAGTCGCGCGAGCGTTCCCACTTCGCTCAATCCGCGACAGAGTACGGTGAACGGATGGCGATTGTCTAGCCGTCGCATGCGCACCGCGGTGTCTTCCGCGTCGCGTGACTCCAGCATCCACGCCAACAAATACCCGGCGTCAGACGGCAGCACGGCCAGCGCACCTGCCATCAAGCGATCAGCCGCCTGCTTGATCGGGCGTGGTGCGGGATGGTCAGGATGGACGCGAATTCGCTCAGTCATGGCAGGGTCTTGGGCCACAGGCGCTGCGCCGCATGGCAAAAAGCGCGTGGCGAGGGGCGGGCGGGGCGCTTATCATGCCCGGCTCTTAGTCTGCATGACACCCACTCCCATCTATGTGGTACGTAATCTTGGGCCGCGACGCGGCCGACGCCCTGCCGCGCCGCTTGGCCGCACGCCCCGCACATCTGGCGCGCCTGCATGCGCTGCGCGATGCTGGCCGGCTGCAGCTTGCTGGTCCAATGCCGGCGATTGATGCCGAAGATCCTGGTCCTGCTGGCTTTCAGGGCAGTCTGATCGTCGCCGAGTTCGACAGTTTAGAAGACGCAAAAGCGTGGGCGGATGCTGATCCCTACGTTGGCGCCGGGGTCTATTCCGAGGTGCAAGTGATGCCATTCCGCAAGGTCCTGCCGTGAGCGTGAACGCATGACTCGCATGGAGGCTATCCGCGCAGCGCTGACTGAATCACTCTCGCCGGCGCGCCTTGAGCTGGTTGACGAGAGCTACAAGCACGTCGGCCATGCTGGCGCGCGCGACGGCCGAGGACATTTTGCGGTGACGGTTGCCAGCGCTGAATTTGTTGGTATCGGCATGCTCGCGCGCCACCGCATGGTTTACTCGGCGCTGGGTGATCTGATGAACACTGATATTCACGCGCTTTCGATCAAGGCGCTCACTCCGAACGAGGCAGACGCGCAAGCGCTGCTGCCAACCTGAGAATTTTTTTATGATGCTTTTGCTTGCCGCGTCCGCTCGGCCGATCAATGCCCGTTTCCGCGTTCGCCTTCCGCTGGCTGTTGCACTAATCACCGCGTTGGCCAGCCTGTTGGTGGCGTGCGGGCCCTCCACCACAGATTCGGACCCGACGCGCCAAGCGCTGATCGCATCGCCGCCTGGTCCGCTGCAGGCCAGCGTTAACGGCGAGGCCATCAGCGAGCCTCTATTGGCGACGTATGCGCGTGGTCGCGGGCTGGATCCTGCTGATCCAGCGCAGCGGCAGACCGCGCTTGACGCGCTCGTTGAGTCGATTCTGCTGGCGCAGGAGGCGCTGACTAGCGGTGCCGCCAATAGCAGCGAAGCGCAGGCCGACGCGGCGCTGCTGCGCGTGCAGTATCTGGCAAGCCGTGCGCTTACCAGCTACCAAGAGAAGATCGACATCAGCGATGTCAAAGTACTCGAGTATTACCAACAGGAGTCAGTGCGAGCCGGCGCAATGGAATGGCGTCTCGAGCACATCCTGTTTGACGACGAGGCAACCGCGCGCGCCGTGGCTGAGCGCGCATCGGCACCCGGAGCAGACTTTGCCGCGCTGATGGCCGAGTACGCGGGCGTGGCACGGCAGTCGAAATCGTTGGACTGGGCTAATCCAGCGCGCCTGCCAGCCGAGCTTGCCGAGGTAGCGGCGGAGCTGCCCGATGGCATGGTGGCGCCGGCGCCGGTCAAAACAGCGTACGGCTGGCACGTGTTGCACCGTGTTGAGTCGCGGCCGTTCTCGGCACCTGACTTCAACACCGTCAAAGAGGCTGCCCGTCAGCAGCTGATAGCAAGCGCGTTGAAGGATTACGTCGCGGGACTGCGCACCAAGGCAGATGTGGCGACCGGCGCATCCGCGCCGGCCTCAGGCAAGTAGTCGAATGCGGCTGACCTCGATCAAGCTGGCGGGATTCAAGTCGTTCGTCGATACAACGACGCTGCACCTGCCCACCAATATGACCGCCGTCGTCGGTCCGAATGGCTGCGGTAAATCCAACATCATCGACGCCGTGCGCTGGGTGATGGGCGAGAGCTCGGCCTCGCGCCTACGTGGCGATCACCTCACCGACGTGATTTTTTCAGGCTCCTCGACGCGCAAGCCGGTCGGTCAAGCGACGGTCGAGCTGATCTTCGATAACAGCGACGGTGTGGTCGTAGGCGAGTTCGCGCGCTTCAACGAAATCTCGGTCAAGCGTTTGGTCGCGCGCGATGGCACCTCGGCCTACTACTTGAATGGCGCGCGCTGTCGCCGTCGCGATATCACTGATTTGTTTCTGGGTACAGGCCTCGGCCCGCGCAGCTACTCGATTATCGAGCAGGGCATGATCAGCCAGATCATCGAGGCGCGGCCCGAAGATTTGCGCGTGTTTTTGGAGGAAGCGGCCGGCATTTCAAAATACAAAGAGCGCCGCAAAGAGACCGAATCACGGATCAAGCAGACGCGCGAAAATCTTGATCGCCTCAACGACGTGCGCGACGAGGTCAACAAGCAGCTCGAGCATCTCAAGCGGCAGGCGCGGCAAGCGGAACAGTATCAGCAGCTGAAAGCCGAGCAGCGCGAGAAAGACGCGCAGCTCAAGGCGCTGGAGTACCGCGCCATCGAAGCGACGCTGACGACGCAGCGCGAGGCGCTTGCTGCCGGCGAAACTCGCCTTGAAGCGACGGTGGCGGATCAGCGCGCGGCGGAGGCGCAGATCGAGCTTTGTCGCGTGCAGCAGGGCGAGGCGCAGACCAAGCTCAACGTCACACAGGCTGAAAGCTACCGGGTTGGTGGCGAAATCGCGCGTATCGAGCAGCAGATTCAGCATCAGCGCGAGCTTTCGCAGCGGCTCGAGCGCGGTCGCGATGAAGCGCGCGGCGCGCTGGCTGAGCTTGATGGCGTGCAGCGCGGCGATGAGGCACAGGCAGCTGAGCTGACGGCGTCGCTCGCGCAGGCCGAGCCACTGCTGCAAAACCTGTTTGGCGATGAACAAAGTCGCGCTGAGGCGCTGCGCGTAGCCGAGGCAGCGCTCGTCGATTGGCAAACCGAATGGGACACGCATACGCGGGCGCAGGCTGAGTCTGGACGCGCCGCAGATGTCGGCCGCGCGCGCATCGAGCTGCTGGAGCGGCAGACGCTGGACGCCGATCGTCGGCAGACCGCGCTCGCCACGGAACGCACCGCGCTGGATGTAGACGCGCTGCAGGTGGCTCTGACCGCCATGCAGGCAGAGCACGCCAGCGGGCGCGCCAGTCTTGATGGCTTGAGTGACGCGCTGGACGCGCGCAAGCAAGGCGTCACCGCCCTGCAGGAGCAGCAGCGCACGCGACAGGCGGACCTCGCTGAGTGTCGTAAATCAGTGCAGACCGCGCGCGGTCGATTGAGCTCGCTCGAAGCCTTGCAGCATGCCGCCCTCGGTCAGGAAAAAGGCGCGGGCGTTGAGTGGTTGAAGCAGCACGGACTGGATCGCTCGCCGCGTCTTGGCGAAGTGCTGGACGTTGAGGCGGGCTGGGAAACGGCGGTCGAGACCGTGCTGGGTGCGCTGCTCGAGGCGGTCACCGTTGATGCACCGCAGAATTGGCTGGAGGCCGCAACGGCGCTGAAGTCGGGTCGGCTGGCGCTGGTCAGCAATGCAATCGAGGAATCCTTCGACGTGCCAGCAGGAACGCTGGCCAGCAAGGTCAACGGTCCGGTCGCTATTCGTCGCGTGCTTGCCGAAATCGACGCGCTGGATTCGATCAGTGCCGCGAACAACACCTTGGGCGGCGAATCCGCGCGCCCCGGCATCGCGCAAAGCGGTGAATGGGTAGGCTTCGGCTGGCTGCGCTTGAATCGCTCCGGCGAGGCACAGCAGGGCGCGCTGACCCGCGAGCGCGAGATCAACGCGCTGCGCAAAGAAATCGAGCAGCTGGCGCAGCGCGAGGCTGAGCTGAATGCCGAACTCGCCGCGCTGCGTTCGCAGATACTGGAAGCGGAGCAGCTTCGTGAAGATGCTCAGCGCAGTCTGTATCTCGCCCATCGCAGCGTCTCGGAGCTGGCAGGTCAGCTGCAAAGTCAGCAGGGGAAACTCGAGTCTGCGCAGGCCCGCCGCAAGACAATTGATGCGGAACTTACGCAGCTGACAGCCACGGCGCGCGCGGCGCAGGACGGCATCAGCGAAGCACGCGCGGCGCTTGAGCAAGCGGTGACGCGCATGGCCGAGCAAGAGACCGAGCGGCAGCGTTTGGACAGCGCGCGACGTGGGCTCATCGAGGCGCGAGAGCTCGCCCGTGCGGCGGCACGTGAGTCGCGCGACGCCGGTCATCAGCTCGCGCTGAAGGTCGAGTCGCAGAAGGCGCGCTTGCAGTCGTTAACGCAGGCGCTGGCGAGAATGAGTCAGCAGCGCGAGCAGCTGGACGCGCGCCTCAAAGAGCTCGACGCCCAGCTCGCCGACGGCGATGCGCCCATTCAAGTGCTGCAGGCGACGAGGCAGACGGCGCTCGATCAACGTGTATTAGTTGAGAAAGATCTTGCAGCCGCGCGCTCAGCTGTCGAAGGCATTGATGCCGAACTGCGCCGCTTTGAGCAGCAGCGTCAGCGTGCAGATCAACAAGGGCTAGCGCTGCGCGAGCAGATTCAGCGTCAGCGTTTGGCTGAGCAAGCCGAAGCGCTGCGCGCGCAGGCCTTGATCGATGCAATTACGGCGGCAGAATGGGTGCTTGCCGAGGTCATTGCCGGTCTGCCAGAAGACGCGGAAGCGACGCGTTGGCAGCAAGCGGTTAACGACCTAGAAACGCGCATTCGCCGGCTAGAGCCGGTCAATCTAGCGGCTATTTCCGAGCACGCCGAAGCGTCGCAGCGCAAGGACTATCTGGACGCCCAGCATCTCGATCTGACGACGGCGCTCGAGACCTTGGAAGACGCCATTCGCAAGATTGATCGCGAAACGCGCGGTCGCTTCAAAGACACCTTTGATCGCGTCAACGCCGGCGTGCAGGAGCTTTACCCGCGTCTGTTTGGCGGCGGCCACGCCTACCTGGAATTGACCGGCGAAGATCTGCTGGACACGGGTGTGGCGATCATGGCGCGTCCGCCCGGCAAGCGCGTGTCGAACATTTCGCTGCTCTCCGGTGGTGAGAAAGCGCTGACCGCCGTTGCCCTAGTGTTCGCCATTTTCCGCCTAAATCCAGCGCCGTTTTGCTTGCTCGACGAAGTGGACGCGCCGCTCGATGAGGCCAACGTTGGCCGCTTCTGCGCGATGGTCAGCGAGATGAGCGAAAAGGTGCAATTTCTATTTGTCACTCACAACAAGGCGACGATGGAGGCTGCGCGTCAGCTTGCCGGTGTCACCATGCGCGAGCCGGGCGTTTCGCGTCTGGTCTCGGTTGATTTGGCAGAAGCCGCGCGCCTAGTCGGCGCCGCCTGACTCGCAAGGGAAAAAGGACCATGGACGTAACTTGGAATCCGCTGATCGCCGCCGGCATTGCGCTTGCTGGCGGCATCCTGCTGGCGCTGATCTATTTGTTTGGCCAGCCGCGTAAACCTGACCAAGGACGGCGGCTTTTCGGCCGCAAGTCGCCAGTGCGCCGCGAGCCTTCGCTGGGCGAGGACGGTGAGCCGCTGAGCGCTGACGACATTGCCAGCGAGCTAGCGGCGCTTGAGCGTGCGTTGGGCAACGACTCCGAAGATTCACCGCGCACTGAACCGAGCAACTCGGGCACGCCGCCTTCGCCGGACTTCGAAAAGATTGTCAGTCTGCACGTCGCAGCGCGCGATGAAGACCGCATTCACGGAGCCGATTTGGTTGTTGCGGCGGAGAAAGTCGGCCTCACGTTTGGGGCGATGAATATTTTTCACCGCAGCATAGACGGCAAGCCCGGCCAGCCGCCCATTTTTAGCGTGGCCAATATGGTCAAGCCCGGCACCTTCGATTTGCGCGATCTTGAAAAGGTGGAAACGCCGGGCATCAGTTTTTTTATGGCGCTGCCAGGGCCGCTATCGGGTTTGGATGCATGGGATGCGATGTTGCCAGCCGCGCAGCGAATGGCCGAACTGCTGAATGCCAACCTTCTCGACGATCAACGCAATGCGCTGGGCCGCCAGCGCATCGCGCATCTGCGAGACGAGCTGCGCGCATTTGATCGCAAGCGCGAGCAGCAAACCATTGGTAAGCCTTGGTAAGCGCGATGTCTGCGCCGTCTGACCGCGCCGCTGACCTGCGTCGGCAGCTGGATGACGCCAATCATCGCTATTTTGTTCTCGATGATCCGTCCATTCCCGATGTCGAGTACGACCATCTGCTGCGCGAACTACAGGCGATTGAGTCTGAATATCCTGAGCTACTGACGACGGACTCTCCGACGCAGCGCGTCGGTGCCGGCATCTCGCGTGCGTTCGCTGAAGTGCCGCATGCCCTGCCCATGCTGTCGTTGGGTAACGCCTTCAGTGCTGACGAGGCGCGTGAGTTTGTTGCCCGCATCGTGCGTGAAATCGGCAACCCGGATCCCGAATTCTCGGTGGAGCCTAAGCTCGATGGGCTGGCGATCAGCCTGCGCTATGAGCACGGCGTGTTCGTGCAGGGCGCGACGCGCGGTGACGGTAGCGTTGGTGAGGATGTCAGCGCCAATTTGCGAACGATTCGGGCGATTCCGCTCAAATTGCGGGGTACTCCACCTGCGCTGCTAGAGGTGCGCGGTGAAGTCTATATGCCGCGTTCTGGCTTTGAACGCTACAACGCCTGGGCGCGCGAGCACGGCGAGAAAGTATTGGCGAACCCGCGCAACGGGGCCGCGGGGTCGCTGCGTCAGCTCGATCCGACGATCACGGCCAAGCGACCGCTAGCCTGCTTCGTGTATGCACTTGGGGCGGTGGACGGCTGGGACGTGCCGTCGCGGCATTCAGAGGTGCTGACGGCGCTGCGGAATCTCGGCCTGCCGGTGTGTCCCTTGAACCGGGTTGCGCGCGGCTCGGATGGTCTGCTCGCTTACTTCGAGTTGATCGGCAAACAACGCGATGAATTGCCGTATGACATCGACGGAGTTGTCTACAAGCTCGACAGCCTTGCTCAGCAGCGAGATCTTGGATTCGTTTCACGCGCTCCGCGCTGGGCCATCGCCCACAAATATCCGGCGCAGGAGCAGCCAACTACGGTCGAGGCCATTGAGGTGCAGGTTGGCCGTACCGGCGCCGTGACACCGGTCGCGCGCTTGGCACCGGTGCAAGTCGCTGGCGTTGTGGTGACGAACGCGACCCTTCACAACGCCGATCAGATTGAACGTCTCGACGTGCGCGTCGGCGACACGGTGATCGTACGTCGCGCGGGCGATGTGATTCCCGAGGTGGCGCGTGTGATGGTCGAGAATCGGCCGGCGAATACACAGCCATGGCGACTGCCAGAAACCTGTCCGGAATGTGGCTCGCGCGTGCTGCGCGCTGAGGGCGAGTCGGTGGCGCGGTGCAGCGGCGGGTTGTTTTGTCCAGCACAGCGCAAAGAGGCGGTCCGTCACTTCGCATCGAGAAGGGCAATGGATATTGAAGGCTTGGGCGAGCGCATCTGCGAAGATTTGGTCGATCTCGGATTTGTCTCGACAGTCGCCGACCTTTACCGATTGGACGTTGCGTCCCTGCAGGACATGCGCGCCAGAGCTCACCTGCGCGACGGCACCACCCCTGCTTCCATTGGCAGCGGGTCGATTAAGCAGGGCAAAGTTGCCAGCCGCTGGGCTGAGAATCTCGTTGCCGGTGTTGATGCGACACGTCATGCGCGACTTGATCGTCTGCTGTTTGCGCTGGGCATTATGCAAACTGGTGAAGGCACCGCCAAAGCCTTGGCTAAGGCATTTGGCTCGCTGCCGCGGTTAGCTCAAGCGGACGCGTTGCTGCTGATGGCGGTGCCAGATGTTGGGCCAATCGTCGCGCAGGCTATCTCCGCTTTTTTTGCGCAAACGCACAACCAAGAAGTGCTATCCGCGCTAGCGGCTAACGGCGTTGTTGTCGAAACGCACGCGCCGGACCCGGAATTTGCAGCGGGGCTTTCTCTGGCTCAGCTGCTACGTGCGGCGAAGGCGCTGGGTGCGCCGCTGGACGGCGTCGGCGACACGTCGATTCAGCGCATAGGTGAGCGCTTCGAGAGTTTGGACGCGCTATCGGAGGCCAGCGGCCACGATGCTGACTCGGCTGCCGTGTCGTCGCTTCAAGCTGTGCTCGCCAGCGCTGAGTGGGGTCTGCGTCTGCGCAGCACAGCGGAGCAGATGATCGAGCTGCGTGACGCCGCGCCTAAGCTCGCATCGAAAAGTGCGCTGCCGCTAACGGGGCAAACGGCGGTGATTACCGGAACGCTGGCCAGCATGGGTCGCGATGAGGCGAAGTTGCGACTGGAGGCGTTGGGCGCGAAAGTCTCTGGCAGCGTGTCGAAGAAAACCCACTTCTTGGTTGCGGGCGAGGCTGCGGGTTCGAAGCTGGCGAATGCGCAGTCGTTGGGCGTGGCGGTGTGGGACGAAGCAACGTTGCTTGAGTATCTTGCGACCCACGAAGAGTAAGCGGGCCGTGTCTGCTATATGTCTGTTAGTTCAAGTTGCCTTGCGCACTCTGCGCGCGCTGAAACTCGGAAATTGGCTCGTGAACTGGCAACGCCCTCCATCGTCATTGCGAACCGCCGCAGGCGGTGTGGCAATCCACGGCGTGCGGGATGCAGCAGGGAGTGGGCGGTGTCGCAGTGCACTCTGGATTGCCACGGCCGATGACGCTGGCCTCGCAATGACGAGGCGCGGGGAACGAGAGGCCAACGTCGGCGATACGCTTTGGGCGCGGGCATGAACACAGGAAGGGAAGGCAACTGGAGGCCGAGCGCCTCCTTAGAATCGCTGCGCCTGCGGGCAGATTTGAACGCGCTTATCCGTCGGCACTTTGCCGACACCGGCGCACTGGAAGTCGAAACACCGATCCTCTCGTGTGCCGGCAACACCGACCCCAACATCGCCAGTTTTTCGCTTGAGTTCAACGGCTCAGTGAGCGCGGGAGCACGACAGCGTTGGCTGCGCACCTCGCCAGAATTCGCACTAAAACGGCTGCTGGCCGCTGGCGTTGGCGACTGCTATGAGCTGGGGCGTGTGTTTCGCGATGCTGAGGCAGGCGGTCGGCACAACCCTGAATTCACCATGCTTGAGTGGTATCGCGTCGGCTGGGATCACGATCGGTTGATGGACGAGGTGGCGACGCTGATAAACGCTGCGTTGGCGCTGGCGGGTCGATCAACCGAAATAAGACGGTCCACCTATCGGCAATTGTTCATTGAAACGCTGGCCATTGATCCGTTTTCCGCCGATGACGAAGCTGTGCGCACGCCACTGGCAGCATTCCGCATTGAGCCGACAGGTCTGACGCGCGACGACTGGCTCGACCTGCTGATGACCCATCTGATCCAGCCAAGCTTTGCGCCCGACAGCCTGCTGTTGCTCAGCGACTATCCGGCCTCGCAGTGCGCGCTGGCGAAGGTTCGCGGCAGCGGTGTGGATGCGGTCGCCGAGCGCTTCGAAGTGTTCCTCGGGCCGCTCGAGATTGCCAACGGATATCACGAGCTTACCGACGCAGTTGAACAGCGCCAGCGATTCGAACGCGATGCGTGGCTGCGCGATCAGCGTGGTTTGCCATCACCGCCGCTCGATGAGCGCCTGCTCACCGCTATGCAGCATGGGATACCCGCATGTGCAGGCGTGGCGCTCGGCGTGGACCGCCTGCTGCTGGCACTGCTGGGCGCGGACAAGATGGATGACGCGCTGGCTTTTCCGTTCGCGCGCGCTTAGTCCTGTTTGACGTAGCTCGGATCAATGCTGCCAGCGAGGCAGGTTAAGAAATTGAAAACGGCTGACTTCAGCGTTTCCATTTTGCACGCTTCTCATCGCGGAATTGACGCGTTGCTTCTGTACCGCCTCTTGCGTAAGCGACCCTTTCTTCCTTGTTACATTTTTGGCAATACGATCGATTTTCTTTTTGGCCGTAGCTGAACTCTGACATTGGATAGCTGACGCCGCAGATAGAGCATGACTTCATCGGTAGGCTGGACATGTGCTCTCGGAAAAAAGCCAGGCGCTCACTAGCAAGCGCCCATTAGCTGCCACGCATTCCCGGAATAATCGTCGACAGCACGCCACGGAACGGCTTGATCGCCAGCGTCAGCGCTTCAGCGCTCCACTTGAACAGCCGCGTCTGATCGATGCCAGACAGGCCACCCAGCAGCTCGCCTAAATTCCGCGCGCCCGTGCCCGGCAGCATGCACAACGCTTGGGCGCGTTTGCCGACCGCGTACGTGCTCGCGACGGAAGCGGCTATCTCAGTTACGAGTGCGGCTATCGGCAACACGCGCGCCAGCATCGGGCGATACAGCAAGCCGGCGAACTGCTTAATCAGTTTTTCGACAGTCGCTTTAGAAAGCTGCTGCGCGCCGATGTTGGCGGCGGTGGCCAGCAAGGTCACGCCGCGCTCTTCCGGCTCGGTCAATTCCAATTCGTATAGCTCAAGGATTTCGCTGACGAGCTGCTGCTGAATTTTGCCCAGCGCCACCGTTTCAGCCATCGAGCCCAACATCACAGGTGCAAGTTTGCTGAGCAGTGGAACCTTGCGCGTAATGGTGCTGATCGCCGCTGCCGTGCCGGCTTTCAGGCATGCCGTCCGCAAGATCAAATTGAACTGCCGCTCGCGATCGGGCGCGCTTAGTGGCCGCCTTCGAAGTTTGCTATCCGCCAAGGGTTCAACGGCCGGCTTGACCGCGGCGCGCGCGGCCCTTTTGACAGGGGCCTTTTTTGGCGCTGCCCTGGACACCGGTTTTTTCACCGATGGGCTGCGCTTGGTGAGCGACGAGTCCTTGGATTCGTCTCCCACCTTCTTACCTGTACGCGTCACTTTGCGGGTAGCCATGCCCGCAGGATAGCGCTAGGCCGCGTTTGACGACAGCGCGCAGGGACATTTGCGGCGCTGCGGTATCCTGCGCGCGGATTTTCAGCAGGAAGCCATCATGATCGACTACGCGCGCTACGACCGGGTTCGCGCCGTGAGCTGGCGGCACGACGCGCTCTATTTGCTCGATCAGCGCAAGCTGCCGTTTGCGCAGGAGGAGCTGCGCTGCGACACGCCTGAGGCGGTTGCTCAGGCGATTGCCGATCTCGTTGTGCGCGGCGCGCCCGCGATAGGCATTGCGGCGGCGTGGGCTGTGGTGCTGGCAGCGCGAGATGTTGCCGCCGAAACCGGCGCGGAAGCGCTGATGGTGTTGCAGCCTGTGCTGACGCATCTGCAGGCGTCGCGGCCGACAGCGGTAAATTTGGCGTGGGCGATCAAGCGCATGTCGCGCGTGCTTCAAACTGCAGGCGGTGACTGGAAGCGAGTGCTGGCGAACGAAGCGGCTGATATTGAGTCCGAAGACCTCGCCGCCAATCGCCATATGGGGAGCTTGGGCGCTGCCTTGATTGCTCCCGGTTCGGGCGTGCTTACGCATTGCAATACAGGGTCGTTGGCTACTGCCGGCTTCGGCACCGCGTTAGGTGTGATTCGCGCCGGTGTCGCGGAAGCTCGCATCGCTCGCGTATTCGCGGGTGAAACGCGTCCGTGGCTACAGGGCGCACGGCTCACCCTTTGGGAGCTGATGGAAGACGGCATCGACGCCACATTGATTGCTGACTCCGCGGCCGCGCACCTGATGGTGTCCGGTGCCGTGCAGTGGGTCATCGTCGGTGCGGATCGAATCTGCGCCAACGGCGATGTCGCTAACAAGATTGGGACCTACAGTCTTGCAATCGCCGCGCGTCATCATGGCGTCAAGTTTATGGTCGTCGCGCCGGCCTCTACCGTCGATTTCGCAACTGCCAGCGGCGACTTGATCGAGATTGAGCAGCGCGACTCCGCCGAACTGCTGGGTTTGGGCGGTGTCCGCACCGCCGCACCCGGTGGCAAGGCGTGGAATCCGGTGTTTGATGTCACTCCGGCCGACTTGATCGACGCAATCGTGACAGAACGTGGTGTTGTCCAGAGACCCGATGGCGACAAGATGCAGGCAATTGCCAGAGTTTGAGCGAAGTTGTAGCCGTCCCGAATTCGGCGTAGCGAGAGCCGGGTGTCATGCCCGTGGCCAACACGAGCGCCTAAGGGGCGCTCAACTCAAAGGGGCAAAGGGCCCAAAGGGAGGCCCGCGCGACGGGGTTGCCCGGTAAACGGCGCTTGGCCCGTCGGTACTTCTTTGCGTCCTTCATGCCTTGGCGTTGAGCGCTTTTCGCTCTTTACCCGCCAAACCGCCCCGGAATCCGCTGCGCTGCATCCGGGCTACGTTCGTCAGCCGCTGCAAGCAGCCGCCGGCAGTGCCGTGGATCGCTCCCGGCATGTTAGACTTTCGGGTTAATCCGCAGCGCATTTTCCCTATCCGTACAAGCCTTTGCAGCCGTCTTTGACGATGCATTGCGGCGGCTTGACGGTGCGGCGCTGCCACCCGTTCATCGACTGGATTTCGCATGGCAGAACTGGCAAAGGAAATCATCCCGGTAAATCTCGAAGACGAGATGCGCAGGAGCTATCTCGATTACGCAATGAGCGTGATCGTGGGTCGCGCGCTACCGGACGTGCGGGATGGCTTGAAACCGGTGCATAGGCGCGTGCTGTTCGCGATGAGCGAGCTCGGCGCGCACAGCAACAAGCCGTACTACAAGTCCGCGCGTATCGTCGGTGACGTGATCGGTAAGGTCCATCCGCACGGCGATCAGTCGGTATATGACACCCTGGTGCGTATGGCGCAGCCGTTTTCGCTGCGCTACCTGCTGGTCGACGGCCAAGGTAACTTCGGCTCGGTTGATGGCGATCCGCCAGCGGCAATGCGATACACCGAGGCGCGACTGTCCAAGCTCGCCCACGAGATGCTGGCGGATATCGACAAAGAAACTGTCGATTTCCAGCCGAACTACGACGAAAAAGAGTTGGAGCCGCGCGTTCTGCCGACGCGCTTTCCGAATTTGCTTGTCAACGGTTCGGCCGGCATCGCGGTCGGCATGGCGACCAACATCCCGCCGCACAATTTAAGCGAAATCATCGCCGCCACCTTGGCCTTGATTGACGATCCAGAGATCGACATCGAAGCTCTGATGGAGCACGTGCCGGGGCCGGATTTCCCCACGGCTGGCATCATCAACGGCTCGGCTGGCATACATGCGGCGTATCGAACCGGACGCGGGCGCGTGCTGATGCGTGCGCTGGCGGTGATCGAAACTGACGACAACACCGGTCGCGAAGCCATCATCGTGAATGAGCTTCCGTATCAGGTGAACAAGGCGCGGCTGATCGAGAAGATCGCTGAGCTGGTGAAAGAAAAGAAGCTGGAAGGTATCTCTGAGCTGCGCGATGAGTCTGATAAAGACGGCATGCGCATCTTCATCGAGGTGAAGCGCGGCGAAGCGGCCGACGTGGTGCTGAACAATCTGTATCAGCAAACCCAGATGCAGTCGGTGTTCGGCATCAATATGGTGGCGCTGGTCGATGGCCGGCCGCAGCTGTTGACGCTAAAGGCGATGCTGGAGGCGTTCGTTCGCCATCGCCGCGAAGTCGTCACCCGCCGCACGATTTTTGAGCTCCGCAAGGCGCGTGCGCGTGCGCACATCCTGGAGGGCTTGACGGTTGCGCTGGCCAACATCGACGAGATGATCGAGCTGATCAAGACCTCCGAGAGTCCGGCCATGGCGCGCGAGCGCATGTTGGCAAGGCGCTGGGAGCCGGGCATGGTGCGCGCCCTGCTGTCAGCGGCGGGTGCCTCAGCGTCACGGCCGGAAGATTTAGGCGACAGCATTGGGCTGATGGACGATGGCTATCAGCTGTCGGAAGTGCAGGCCAAAGAAATTCTGGAAATGCGCCTGAACCGCCTGACCGGGCTGGAGCAGGAAAAGCTTACGGATGAATATCGCGTGCTGCTCGACGCCATCCGCGCGCTGATCGAAATCTTGGAGAATCCGGACCGTCTGCTGGCAGTGATCCGTGATGAGTTGCAAAGCGTGCTCGCCGAATACGGCGACAAGCGGCGTACCGAGATCCGCGAGAGCCAAGAAGATCTCGATATTCTTGATTTGATCACGCCGGAAGACGTGGTGGTCACGCTTTCGCATACGGGCTATGCCAAGCGTCAGCCGGTAACCACCTACCGCGCGCAGCGTCGCGGCGGTCGTGGTCGCAGCGCCACTGCCATCAAAGAAGAAGATTTTGTCGAGCGGTTGTGGATTGCCAACACGCATGACGTGCTGCTGAGTTTCACCAGCAACGGCAAGGTGTTTTGGCCAAAGGTCTATCAGCTGCCGGATGCCGGCCCGAACGCGCGCGGCAGGCCGATCATCAACTTCGTCGCGCTTGAGCCGGGCGAGAAGATTCAGGCAGTGCTGCCGGTGCGTGATTTCCCGGAAGACCTGTTTGTGTTTTTCGCAACGGCTTTTGGCACCGTGAAGAAAACCCCGCTGGTCGAATATTCGTATCAGCTTGCGCGCGGCAAGATCGCTATCAATCTTGATGAGGGCGATTCGCTGGTGGATGTCGCGATCACCGACGGCAAGCGCGACATCCTGCTGTTCTCATCGAACGGCAAGGCGGCGCGTTTTGACGAGACACAGGTGCGGTCGATGGGCCGCACTGCCACGGGCGTGCGCGGCATGCGCTTGGCCAAGGGCGAGCGTGTAGTGTCGATGATTGTGGCCGAGGGCGACGGCGAAATTTTGACCGCGAGCGCCAATGGATTTGGCAAGCGCACGCCGCTGGAAGACTACCCGCGAAAGGGTCGCGGATCACAGGGCGTCATCGCAATCCAAACCAGCGAGCGGAATGGCGAGCTGGTCGGAGCAATTCAGCTCGACGATGCTCACGAAGTCATGCTGATCAGCAACCAAGGCACCTTGGTGCGCACACGGGCCAGTGGGATCGCGCGCGTCGGTCGCAATACGCAAGGCGTTACCTTGATTCGTCTGCCTGCCGATGAGGTGTTGGCCGGCATCGTGCGGGTTGTGGCGCTAGATGAGGACGATGCTGCTGATGCCGCACTCGTGGCTGACGTGGGTTCAGAATCGGCTGCGCCTAGCGCGGATGAGACGCCCTCTGATGTTTGATAGAAGCCATTAGGGCGACCGTAACGAGCCCACTTCGCGTGGGCTCGTTGCCATTTACCGATGTGCTTTTCTAGCCGAGTTTTTCCATCACGTAGTCAGCGGCGGAAACGCGAAATTCGCCCGGCGCCTCAACGAACAGCTGCTTGACGACGCCGTCTTCGGCATACAGCGCAAAGCGCTGACTGCGTTTTCCCATGCCAAAGCCAGTTGCGTCGAGCTCTAGCCCCAGCGCCTCCGCAAACTCGCCATTGCCGTCGGCCAGCAGGTGCAGGGCATCAGGCGCATCCAAGGATTTGCCCCAGGCCTTCATCACGAATGCGTCGTTGACCGACACGCAGGCAACTTCAATTCCCTTCGCGGTGAAATCCGCCATGCGCTCAACGTAGCCCGGCAGGTGGCGAGCCGTGCAGGTCGGCGTGAACGCGCCGGGAACCGCGAACAGCACCATCTTCTTTCCGCCGAAAAGCGCGTCAGTTGTGACGGCCTGGACGCCGTCCTTGATTTCGTTGAGCGTGGCCGATGGCACGCGATCGCCAACTTGAATGGTCATATGAGTGTGATCCTGATTGATGGCCGCAAAGCGTCGCGGCAGGCGGGTGATGCATCGATACGTGCCGTCTTAAGCAAACGTCACCTAAACAAACCTCTTCAAACTTAAAGCAAATGGGTGCCGAAACGCAGCGTTCAAGTCCCTTGATTTGCCGATCGCGGCCACTACGTTTGGACGCAAGGATGGCAGCCGTCATCCACCCAATGGAGATTCAACATGAGCACTTTACGTCATGCACCCTTTGTCGCCGGTCGTGGATTCCAAGATGAGATGAAGCAGGTTTTTGACAAGTTTTTCGGCGAGTCTGAGGGCGATCAGTCAAACGTGGTGACTAGCCAGTGGACGCCGCGCGTAGACATTCGCGAAGAGCCTTCGCGATTCGTAATCTTGGCTGATGTGCCAGGCGTTGATCCGAAGGCAATCGAGATCAATATGGACAAGGGCATTTTATCGATACGCGGCGAGCGCGCGGCAGCGACCTCCGACGTCAGCGATCGCTACTCGCGCGTTGAGCGGGCGCACGGCTTGTTCTACCGTCGATTTGCGCTGCCGGATAGCGCCAACCCAGAAGGCATCAGCGCTAGCGGCGGCCATGGCGTGCTAGAAATCTCGATTCCGAAGAAACCTGAGACCACGCCGCGCCGCATTCAGGTCAACGTCGGCTAAGCTCCGGGTCTACCCACCTGCGTCAGCCGTCGTCACCAAGCGACGGCTGACGTGCCGCTGACCTACGAGAGCCATGCAGTTCAAAGATTACTACGAGATTTTGGGCGTCAAACCCGACGCCACTGAAGCGGAGATCAAGACGGCTTATCGCCGACTGGCGCGCAAATTTCACCCCGATGTCAGCAAAGAAGCGGGCGCTGAGGATCGCTTCAAGTCGATCAACGAAGCGCATGAAGCTCTGCGCGATCCCGAGCGGCGAGCCAGCTATGATCAGCTGCGTGCGGGCGGGTTTCGCGGTGGTCAGGAGTATCGGCCAGGGCCGGGACATCCGGGCTACGGGTTTGACCCGCGCGAGGGGTCTGCGGCCGACGGTGGCGCGGGGTTTGGCGATTTCTTTGAAACCCTGTTTGGTCGCCAACGCGCCGGCGAGCGCAGCGCTGGGCCTGCGCGCGCTAATGATCAGCTGGCGCGCATACAGATCGACTTGGAAGTTGCCTTTGCGGGTGGCTCTCAGCGGGTGAGGGTCGATGATAGGACGCTGGAAATAAAGATTCCGCGCGGCATTGCGTCAGGTCAACAAATTCGGCTTGCTGGCCAAGGGCGCGGCGGCAGCGATTTGCGGATCGAGATTGCCTACCGGGCGCATCCGCAGTTTCGCTTAGACGGACGCGATATTCACTACACGCTGCCGATGACGCCGTGGGAGGCTGCGCTGGGTGCGGAAATTGATGTGCCGACGCTTGCCGGTTCAGTGCAGCTAAAAATCCCAGCCGGCTCCGACAGCGGTAAGCGCCTGCGTTTGCGCGGACGCGGTATGCCAGAGGGCAATAGGGGCGATGCCAGTGGCGATCAAATTGTTGAGCTGAGCGTGCGAACGCCGCCCGCCACTAACGAAGAGCAGCGTGACTTTTACAAGAAAATGTCTGAAACATTTTCCTTCGCGCCCCGCGAGTGAGGGCGGCCAGAAATTGAGGTGCTGAGCAGAAGGCTATTCGGCTGCTGCTTCGATTTTTGGCTGACCTGCCTTCGGGTCGATATAGCCAAAAAAGCTCGACAGAATTTTCTCCTGACCTTCGTAGGCTTTTGCATCGGTTGACTCAAACTTCGTTGCGCCTAGCTCAACCAGAGTGCTGTAGGAGTCAGGGTCCTCATGCAGCTTTAGCATGGCCTCGCGAACAGCGCGCCTCACTTCCGAGCTAACCGTGGCGCTCGCAGAGAGCGCAGCGCCAATCAGCGCGCGTGACTCTTTCAACGCGATCAGATTGGGATACTGTTCCGCAATAAAGCTAGGCACCACCGCCGCTTCTGCATCGCCAGCGAATACCATCTCTACGCCGTCACGCCAGGAGGTTGCTTCGGATCGGAAGTCGGGTTGAGAAATAGGGTTGCTGTACATCTCTGCAAGCATGGCGAATCCAAGGCTGGGCGCCGGCATCGAAACAATTCGGCGCCCGACCAAACCGGCCGTCCCCTTGTCAGCAAACTGTTCGTCCGCTAGCAGCGTGTAGACGGTGTTTGTCGATTTACGAACGAGTGGCTCGTAGCCGAAACGCTGCACGCGGTAATCAACGAAGTGGGCTTCTTCGTAGACGAAATCGTACAGAGTGCCACGCCGCAGATCGCGCCAGTGCAGGTGATAGTTGCGCGGTGTTGTCAGCGTAAACGTGTGACCTGTCGTGCGGCTGAGGTAGTCGATAAGTGGCTTGTAGACTTCCTGCGCCTGGTCTGGCGGATAGGAGGGCTCTACGGCAAACGTAAACGTGTCGGCCGCCGCTTGGCCTGCAAGCAACAAGCTGATTGCAAACACCAGGCCGAGCTTGTGCCTGTTAATCCGTGGACACATTTGCATGGCAATCCCTCCAGGAAGCTAGTCAATAAAACATCCGAACGGCCACCTCTGCCACATGCCGAACGTCACCGTCATCTTCGTGTCTACGCGACTGCGAAGTCGAAAGGATGCAGAAACAGCCCTGCAGCTGTGCGTAACGGCTGGTTTTGCAGGCTAATGGTATTGACAGCGAGGGCTGTGTGATCGTTGTGCCACGAAGCGTTACAAATTGTGTTGCCAACAGTCTCGCCGTCAGCGTTCTGAACGGGAATGCCGGTTTCGATAGCAGTCGCGGCGTCCAACCGCTGCAGACCGCGCTTGCTGCGCCCCAGATAGTGCGTACGCGCCACGATCTCTTGGCCTGGGTAGCAACCCTTCTTCAAACTGAATGCAGCAAGCCTATCGAGCGAGAGCATGTGCGGCGTCCAAGCGTCCATTTGCGCCATCGACAGTCGCGGCAATCCGCAGCGAAGGTCATTGAGACGCCAGCGCGCATTGGCATCGGAATCCGGCTGTTGCTCGGTCTTGGTCGTACTCAATCTCAGTTCGCGCGTCGATCCGTCTCCCGGCAGCACGATCCGAACACTGCCGTCGTCGCCGAGCTCACCTGCGGGGGACTTCCAGCTCATCCCGCTGTCGGTTGCGCCCCAGCTGCCGTGGGCGGCCACGTCATCGCGCGCGATCAACGTCAGTTTGCTGCGAAACACAAACTTGTTTAGCAGCGATTGCACGGTTTGCGCCGGCACGTCGGGTGAGATCAACCAGTAGCGCTGATCGCTCAGACGCAGGCATATAAACAAAGCCTGCACACGACCTTTGGCATTAAGGAGGCCGTTCCATTGAGCGCTTCCCGCATGCGACAGCTGGGCAACATCGTTCATGGTTTGGCGCTGCAGGAAACCTGCTGCATCGAATCCAGCTACCTCCAACACGTCCCATCCAGCAAGTTGGGAGCGCTGTGCGCCGTCATCGAACATGATAGACGGGTTGCTCGACATGGGGTCGCGTATTACTCTGCCAACGATGAGGGGAAGAGGTCATGATAGGCCACAAGGCGTCGGACGCCGAAACGAAAGTTAGTTCGGACAACATAC
>JBBSIY010000002.1:0-35077 GCA_038257785.1 Lysobacterales bacterium | reverse complement strand
TTCCTTGCACACGGTGATTGAAAGGATCAATGGCTTCCGCAGCTTCCAATATCTTGATCCGCGCAATGTGGTCGACAGTCAGGTATGTTTTTCTAATATAGTTCTCAGGCTCCTGAGGATCTTCAGCCATCAAAGCGTCCACAGCTTCCACCGCAGCGGGCAGGTCTCCCGCCAATTCTTCGACTGACACTCGAAACTCTGAAAGTTCCTCTTTAAGCTTTTTCGATGGCTTTCCAGCCAGCTCGCTCAGAATTCTTGTTCGCGCCGCCTCGAACTCGGACGTAGAAAGCAGCTGCTTAATCTCGATAACCGTTACAACATCCCGGTCACCCAAAACATCCGTCTCTGAAGAATCGTTCCCGTCCCTTTCCTCACGCAACTCGCGAATGACGTTAAATAGGTGCTCACGACCATCTTGCTTGCGCAACCGATCTAAATCCCTCTTGATGATCTCGGATGGTGAATCATTTAAAAATGAGTTTTCGCAGAACCCATTAATTATATTGCGCGGCTTATTTGTGATAACTCCCGTATCAATAGGAAGCGATTTCCCTACAATGTCATTATGTAACGACGCCATTAATTCATCGAAACCCTCAATTTCGACATAATAAACCCTTTCACGCCACAGTAATTTTAGCAACTCCTCGCTTGGCTGCTCACCTTTTCGTAAGCACCAATAGATCCCGTTCTTAAAATAATCATCACTACGCAACAAATACTGAAGTACGTCCATTACGGAGCGATCATGGCCGCCGTAACCGACAACGACCAGTCCAAAATCGCGCCCGAATTCGATGAATTTCTTTCGCGTATTGTCCTCAAGGGATTCCGTCTCGCGAACGGTAGCTTTTATGTCATCGAACAGGTAGTCGCCATGGAGCTTGATCACTTTTGGGCGCTTAGATGAAACAGTCACGCTACCAATTGAAGAGTCATGAGCACAAATAACGGGCCTAGTTTTAGAGAATTGAAAGAATGCTTCGTTGATCAAGTCATCAAAATTGGTGGTGAATATGGTGTTTATTAGACCTTCCTCTACAAGTCTAATGAGATACGCATAGCCTAAATTGGGTGACTTGTCCGCCACCTCTTGCTCAACAAACATCCGCCGTTGGCGAGGCAGGTCAAAGTTTTTTTCAAATAGCGAGGAGTATTCTCGTTGTAGATTGTACCAAGAGGCTTGGTTCTTACTGAGGAGGTCAGTTGCTTTTTCTTCTTCATACAGTTCGCATGGATAGAGGCGTGCAAATACATCGCGGCGCCATTGCTCGATCAAGGAAGAGCCGCTACGGACATTGGATGAAACAGAGCAGCCAGCACCAAGCAAGAGTGTGTAGTTTGCTATTCCTGTGGCCCTCGATGCCTTGACGAAGCGACTCAGGTCTTCATAGGTTCGTCTCTTGCCTATCAATTGCTGGAGGGGATTTTGATTGCTGTCCACACGATCACCTTCTTTAATGGATTTAAAGACCCATAGAACAGGGTCAGAGTGCACTTCCCGCAATCTAGATAGTCTGACTGCCACGGTTACATTCCAGCCCATCCATTCCCAAGGTGTCACCACAAAGCCAAACTTCGCACCCACCCCATCAGTTCGCGTAGCCCACCCTACTCCCCGTAAAGCAGACTGAAGCATCAAACAATCCTCAATCGCCCCCACCAGCACCCCGCAACAGCCCCACAACCCGATCCCGCAAGAACGGGGTCAGGTGCACTTCTGACGTGAATCTTGAGCCGACTACGCGTTGCGAGTGTGTGCCCCACCGATAGTTAAGGTGTCACCACAAAGCTGAAGTTCGCACCCATCAACCCAAGATCGGGGTCATCCCCACTCACAACCTGTAAATCCCACCCCGCACGACCTCACGCGCTGGCCACTCCGGGCAAAGCGCCTCCACCACTTCCATCAAATCCAGCCACGCGGCAATCGGGTTTTGCGGTGGCTCGGTGGACGTCCGCTCCAATCCGCCGTCGCGCACGAAATGCGCTGGGGCGCTAGCTGTGGGTTGTGAGTAATTCATCCAGCAGACCCTCCCGCTCAAACAATGCGAAATAGCGCCTGACCTCGGACATATCGAGCTGGGTGTGATTCATGCGCAGCAGCTGGCGGATGTCGTCGAGATCGCGACCACGGCTGGGATCATTGCACAGCGCTTGCAGCTTGAAGCCGATGAGCCCTTCTGCGCTGATGATGCGCAGTCTGCCCATTGGTGTGTCGCGCTCTACTGCCTGACTTAGCAACTGGGTGGCGACGGGTCGGCGGGCAAAGAGCAAGTCGAAGCCTTCGTCGCCGCGGACATAGTTGGCAGCGTCATCACTGCGATGCACGCGGCGATAGCCGAGGGCGCGCAGCAGTTGGTCGACGCGCTCCGCATCTTCGGCGGCCACCAGAAAATCGACATCGCGGGTGGCGCGAATGACCTTGTGCGCGGCAAGCGCCAGGCCTTCAATCAAGGCGGTGTCGTCTCCAGTTCGGCAAATGCGGCAAGCACTTGTTGAATCTGCTCAGCGAGGCGCGGCATCTCCAAAAGGGGGTCAGGTTCACTTCTGAACGCGCCGCCCGCTCAAGCATCTCCCCTCGCTACAACCAAGGTGTCACCGCAAAGCGAATGTTCGCACCTTCCTTCCAAACCTTTATCCCAAAACGGTGTTGTCCAACAAAACAGTGCCAAGGACAATTGATGTCCAAAACGGTGTCAGGGACCAAAGAACGGGGTCAGGTTCACTTATCCCAACGCGGCATTCCAAGAACGGGGTCAGGATGACTTCCCCACTCACAACCTGTAAACCCCACCCTTTGCAACCTCGCGCTGTGGCCACTCCGGACAAAGCGCCTCCACCACTTCCATCAAATCCAGCCACGCGGCAATCGGGTCTTGCGGTGGCTCGGTGGACGTCCGCTCCAGCCCGCCGTCGCGCACGAAATTCGCTGGGGCTGGCGCGTCAGCTGCGGGTGGTGAGTAATTCATCCAACAGGTCCTCCCGCTCAAACAATGCGAAATAGCTCCTGACCTCGGACATGTCGAGCTGCGAGTGATTCATGCGCAGCAGCTGGCGGATGTCGTCGAGATCGCGACCTCGGCTGGGATCATTGCACAGGGCTTGCAGTTTGAAGCCGATGAGTCCCTCTGCGCTGATGACGCGCAGTCTGCCCATCGGGGTGTCGCGCTCTTCTGCCTGACTTAGCAACTGGCTGGCGACGGGTCGGCGGGCAAAGAGCAAGTCGAAGCCTTCGTCGCCGCGGACATAGTTGGCAGCGTCATCACTGCGATGCACGCAGCAATAGCCGAGGGAAAGCAGCAGTTGGTCGACGCGCTCCGCATCTTCGGCGGCGACCAAAAAAATCGACATCGCGGGTGGCGCGAATCACGTTATGCGCGGCAAGCGCCAAGCCTTCAATCAAGGCGGGTGGCGTCTCCAGTTCGGCAAATGCGGCAAGCACTTGTTGAATCTGCTCAGCGAGGCGCGGCATCTCGGCATGTTCCTGCGGCGAAAGAGGCGTCAGCTGAGTCGAATGCTGATCCAACGCGAACTCAGTGACTTGGAAAGCGAAGCCCGCTCTCGATACCAAACTGAAATTTCAAATCAACAATGCAGGCAAGGCACAGCTCCAATGCATCCTATGCGCAGCGACAGTGCGCGACAACAATAACGGGCTCACGTTCACTCGTCGCTACGCGGCAATCCGTCTAGTCATAGGGCGGGCCCTAGCCCGCCAAGCTGAGCATTGCTGCGGTCTGTTTGGTGGGTCGAGACCACCCTACGGGGCTTTCGCCGGTCCAGAAGTTGAGGTTGCTTTGCTAAGGCGCGGACGGGGTTCCCGGCATGGCCAACGCGCTGCGAACGGCGGCAAGAAACTCCGGATCAGGATTCGCACCGAGCGCCGAGCTGCTGGCCAAACGTCGGCCTTCTGCATCGAGCAAGACCAGTGAGCTGGTGTGGTTGAACTCACCGTCTGCTAGGGCGCGGTAGCGGACGCTGAGCAGTGCGGCTAGCGCGCGGACGTCGCGTTCGTCGGTGCGTGCGAGTGTCCAGCGCGCAGAATCGAGCTTGCGTTTGTCGGCTACGGACTTGAGCGCGGCGGTGTCATCACGAGCGGGATCGAGGCTGACCAACAGGAAGCCCAGTCGTGAGCGCTCGTCTTCGCTCAAGTTCCGCTCAATGGCCTTGGCGCTATCGATAATCAGCGGACAGACATAGGGGCAGGAGGTATAGAACATCGCCACCAGCTGCGGCGTGCCGCGTCGGCTCGCTAGCTGAAAGCTGTGGCCTGCTTGATCGGAAAATGAGGCAGAAAGCTGATAGACGGAGTCACCCGGCAACGGCGCTGGCACGCTCTCCGCGCACGCAAGCGGTGCCAAAGAAAACAGCGCGATCAACACGCAGAGGCGTCGAATTAGTTTGGCTCGAATCATGGCGCAGCACTCCCGGAATCTCTGGCACAGCGAAAGCCGAGGTTGGCGGTGGTGTCGTCGGCTTCAAGGGCGGACAGCATCGCTATCCGCATCAGTACAGCGTAGTTCTCGCGGTCGTCGGTGGACAGCGCACCGGCACCGCAGAATTTCAGCAGGTCCGGGTCTGATTGATCCCGGTTGTCGGCCGAGACCAGCATCGCTGAGTAGTCTTCCACCCACTCCCAGACGAGACCGTGCAGATCGTGGATGCCTCTAATGTCGGCGGCGCTTTGGCCGACGCGCTCAAGCGCGGTGTTGGATGGCTTGGAGTACCAGCTCAGCACGCGCTCGCGCCAGGTCGGATCGCTGCGCGCATCGGCGTGCGTCGCGTCAGCGGCGGACGCGTATTCCCACTCGGACCAGGTCGGCAGCCGCGCGGCCTGCGCTTCACAGTAGGCCTGCGCGGCGAACCAGCTGACCTGCGTCACCGGCTGATCGGCCAACGCTTTCTTGCCGAGTGACAGTGGCCCGGTCCAATGACTGAGGTAGCGCGGCTCGGCAAAGATTACTGGCGCTGAGCCGCGCCGCCACTGCGGATGGGTGGTGACGAAGGCGAGAAACTGCGCGTTCGTCACCGGTGCCGCCATCAACTCGAAGGCACCGATCGTCACCTTGCCGTCGCTGTCTTCGTACTTGAGTACGGAGCGGAAATCGCTGGCACCGGGCAGGCTGACCCACTCGGCGCCACTGGCGATCAGCGGCGCACACAGCAACACACAGGTGGCGATCCGAATGTTCAAATCAGTGCGCCGCACCTTCGGCACGCGGCGTCGCTGCACGCACCTTGGCCACGTCTGCTTTGCTGATCTGCTTGCCGGGGTTTTCCCAGCTGGCATGAACGTAGGTCAAGATGTTGGCGATCTCGTCGTCGGTCAGCTGGCTCATCGGCGGCATCACCGAATTGTAGTCCTGGCCGTTGACCTTGACCGGGCCGGTGAGGCCATTCAATACGACCTGGATGACTTCCTCGTCGCTGTGGCCGGTCAGGTAGTCGGATTTGGCCAGTGGCGGGAATACACCGCCCAGTCCGGCACCGCTGTCCTGATGACAGACCGAACAGGTGCCGGCATACAGCGCCTTGCCGGCGGCGACCTGCTCTGCCAGTGACAGCGTGCCGGCGGCATTGGACTGCGCGGCGGTAGTGACCGACGCCATGCTGGCGGCCTTGTCACCCAGGTACACCGAGTCGACTTCCTTGCCGGAATAGATCGCCAGATTCTCCGGGCCGTCGACTTTCAGGATGCCCAGCGCGCCCTTGTTGAACGCGCGGAAGATCGAGTGATCGACCAGCACATAGCTGCCCGGCACTTCGAGGTGGAAGTCGGCGATCATCGCGCCGCCGGCAGGTACTAGAGTCGTCTGCACGTTCTCTTGGAATCGTGTGCCGCCCTCGTACCAAACCTTGTCGAAGATCTCGCCGATCAGATGGAAACTCGACACCAGATTTGGACCGCCGTTGCCAACATACAGGCGCACGTTCTGGCCGACTTCGGCCTTCAGCGCGTTGTCACCGGTTAGCGCGGTTTCCGAACCGTTGAACAGCACGTAGGTGGCGTTCTCATCGATCGCTTTCTGCATGTCGAAAGCCTGGAAGCCTTTCTCACGGAACTTGCCGACCGTGTAGAAATCGCCCTGCATGACATAGAACTCCTTGTCGACCGGCGGCAGACCTTCCGGTGGTTCGACCAGGATCAATCCGTACATGCCATTGGCCACGTGCATGCCGACTGGCGCGGTGGCGCAGTGATAGACATACAGGCCCTGATTAAGCGCCTTAACGGTGAACTGCGAGCTGTGCCCCGGCGCGGTGAAGCTCGACGCTGCGCCGCCACCGGGACCGGTGACGCCATGCAGATCGATGTTGTGCGGCATCTTCGAGTCAGGATGATTGTTCAAATGAAACTCGACGGTGTCGCCCTGACGCACGCGGATGAAGCTGCCCGGCACGGTGCCGCCGAAAGTCCAGAAGGTATACGTCGTGCCTTCGGCGATCGGCATTTCTTTCTCGATCACTTCCAGCTCCACGATAACTTTTGCTGGCGCGGTGCGCCCGGTCGGCGGTGGTACGTGTGGCGGCGAGGTCAGAATCGCGTGCACCGGCTCGCCCTGCGGCGGACCGAAGTCGCCCTTTCTGGAGCCGCCGGTGTCGGTCGACGCTGCGGCATCTGATGCGCTGGCCGCATTGGCTGCGGGCGTTGGTGACGACGAATTGTTGCAGCCACTCATGGTCGCCAATCCTGCGACCAGCAAAGCGACTAATGGCAGACGTGTGTTCATTTCTGGTCCCCTGATCGATAACGGCTTGATGTCAGGTGCAGGATCGGCCAAACCGAGCTGAGACACCTTGATCGAGGTCAAGCGCGCGGTCGGAAGGCAGCTGTGTCGTAGGTGCGCTTGAGGCAGGTCAAGGCGTGCTGTCGATCATGCGCGCACTGTCGAATTTCCGGGACATTTGAGATTCACTGATGCGCACACTTCCGCTCATTCTCGCCATGGCAACTAGCTATGCCGGCACTGCGACTGCCGACGACGCTATCAGTTGGACAGCCGCATTTCGCTACCGACTCGAATCAGTCGAGCAGACCGGCTTCGCCGACGATGCCCTCGCTCACACTGCTCGCCTGCGGCTGGGCGCGCGCGCCGTTCTATCGGAAACCATTAGCGGCGTATTGGAAGGCGAAGGCGTCTGGGCAATCAACGATCACTTCAACTCCGGTGCGAACGGACAGACCCGCTATCCGGCCGTGACTGATCCATCGGCGCTTGAGGTGAATCAGGCCTTCCTCCAATGGGCTGACTCGGGCAACGAAGTACGCCTGGGTCGCCAACGCATTCTGCTCGGCAATCAACGCTTCGTCGGCAATGTCGGCTGGCGCCAGAACGAACAGACCTTTGATGCCGCGCTGGCGACCTTCAATCCAACATCTGAGCTGAAGCTGCAGTTTGGCTGGATCGATCGCGCGCACCGCTTCCCCGGTGACCGCGCCCGCGATCCACTGGCGCGCGAGCGTGATCTGAATACTGCGCTGCTGCAGGCCGAATGGGGTTCAAGTTTCGGGCCGCTTTCCGGCTACTTCCTCAAGCATGAAGATGAAGATGTCGGGAGCGCATCGAGCCAGACCTTGGGCGCGCGCTGGGTGGCAAGCGGCGAGCACGCGGAATGGAAATTCACCCAAACGATCGAGGCCGCCCGGCAACAGGACGCTGCCAATAATCCGCTCACTTTCTCCCACAGCTATGTGTTGCTAGAGACCAGCGTCGGCAGAAATGCATGGTCCGCCAAGCTCGGGGCCGAGCGCTTGAACGGCGACGGTACGCATGCCTTTCAGACGCCACTTGCGACGCTACACGCATTCAACGGATGGGCTGACGTGTTTACCGTCACACCAAACGATGGTCTGCAGGACCGCTACGCCTCGCTGTCCTATGCTTGGAAGCCGATCGCCGAACGCACAGTCAATCTGAGCGTCATCTGGCATGACTTTCAGGCGACGGCATCCAACGTCGACTACGGCAGCGAATGGGATGCCGTCGTGGGTACAGCGCTGGCTCGCGGCTGGTCGATCAGCGCCAAGTACGCTGACTATCAACGCGAAGACTTCGGCCGCGATACGCGGAAGATTTGGTTGCAGGTTGAGTGGGCACGTTAGAGTAGGTCTGCGTTCTGCTGGGATCTTGCTCTGCAGCTGTTGCCCTTGCCCTTCGCTCTCTGGCCCCCATTGGACTCGCACCGAGCAGCGGAGCCGGGCTCGGGGGAAAGGCGCGAATGTCCGAGCACATGGATGTGCGAGTTTGCGCCGGCCCGAGACCGATGAGCAGCGCAGGGCACCGCGCGAGCTTCATCCGCGCGGTGCGAGTCTGGGGTGTCCTTCTCTTTGGTTACTTTCTCTTACCTCGGGCTTCCTGCCCTCGGCCCGGCGGGCCGCCTGCGGCGTTCGGCCTCGCTCCTGCTCGGCTCGTGGACAAGCAAGAGAAAGTAACTCGCTGCCCGCAGGGCAGTGAAAGCTTTCGCTCTGACTCAGAACTAGCGTGCGAAGCGCCGCGCAAGCACGTTCGAAACCCGCAACTATCCCGGCCGCCCATCAACGCGTGGCGTCAGGTAAATCCATGCCGAGCGCGCCACCCAGGGCGTGAAGGCGATCAGCCAGCCAAGCGCGGCGACGGCCTGCCACGCCGGTCCATCCGGCAGTAGCTCAGCGGCGATGCGGGTGACGGCGACGGCTTGGATAGTCATGAAGGCGAAGGCTGCGACGCGGCCGAGTTCTAGCGGTCGTCCAGAGTGACCTTGAGTGACTCGCGTCACCATCGCCACCAGCAGGCTGCCGAAGAATCCGATGTACAGGGCGTGCGCCGGAGCACGAGCGAGCACGAAGTTGCCGTCGAGCGCGAACCACAGGCTCTGCAGAGTGAACAGCGCAAACGCCAGCGGCAGCCACAGCGCTCCAGCGAACAATACGCGCAGCAATGCCGGTGCGGGCCCACGCGGCCATGTCCGCCATAGCCAATAGGTACTCAGTCCAAACAACGGAACATCGGCCAGCCACAGCCACGCGTAACCGTGCACAAGTTCGAGCCCGAGATGCACAATGATCAGCACCCAAAATGCCAGCAGCCAAGACAGCGGCCGCCATGACTGATAGCCCGCCACCACGTTGCCGGCAAAGAACGGAAACATGCGGTGCGCCACGGTGACGAAGATCGGCACGAGCAGGCCGAAGCTGCCGAACTTGATTGATGCAAACAGAAGGCGCGCGTTGCCGTTGTGCAGGAACACGGCAAACAGCACCAGCCCGAGCAGTCCCATGCCCAAGGCGACGGCGCAGGAGTTGGCGTGCCAGTTCTTGCCGCCGTGCTGCCAGACCAGACGGCACAGAATCAGCCACGCCGCGATCCAGCCCGCCAGCGTGTTGATCACGCCGACATGGATCAGCACAGGCACACCAGCGAGGCCGATCAGTACCAGCACCTGCCCAAACAGCAAGCCGAGCGCGATCGGCAGGTGATGCCATCGCGTCAGGTCGGATAAACCCATCCAGCGCGGGAAGACCGTCAGTAGGAATCCAAAAATAAACGGGGGCAGCACCTGATACTGCATGACGAAGGCATGCATCCAGCCGGCGTAAACGGGCGGCGGCGAGAGTCCGAATATCTGCCAGCGTGTATCGATCAGCCAGACTGCCCACCAGACCATGGCGGCCAGCACATTGAGTGCGCCAATGAAGAACAGCAGCCGATGTGGAGCGGCGGCCAGCTGGCTGGCGGAAGGCAGATGTGTCGCGTGAGTGTGGGCGATGTCCATGTCGACAAGCATCGGGTGCCGTGCCGCAAAGCGCATTGATCCAGGTCAGGAAGCGCTGGGTTCGCCTAGCCCATCCAGTTAAATATTCCCAATGGATGGTGGCTGCGAGCAACGCTCAGCATGAAGGCGAACACGCCAAGCGCGGATACGAAGCAGATCAGGCGTCTGCGCTTAGACGACGACGCGCGCAACGCGAATACGCCAAGCACGATGTAGACCGGCAGCAGGAGCAGTTTCAGCGTCAGCCAGCCATTGGCAAACAGTGCTGACGGCAGCATCGTGAACAACATCAATGCCGCCGTCAGCAGAACGCTGTCGATGGTGTAGCTGAGATAGCGCAGCGGCGCGTAGTTAGCCCACTGGGCACGACCCATCTGCATCAGCGTGCCGCGCAGCAGGAACAGCATCCCGCTGCACAGCACGGTGAACACATGCACCCACTTGACCTCGGCGTAGAAAGCAATCATTGCGATCAGCCTGCTGCGTGCAAAACGCTAGGTCTCACAAGCGCTCGGTCTGTTGCTCCTCAATTGCAGCCGGGCGTGGCGCTACCCAGAGGCGGAACACGAACCAGCTCAGCGCCACCGCACCGACGCTGAAGATGGTGTCACCGGGTACGCGCATCCAAACCAGCATTTCGATAATTGGCTGCTGCATGAAATCAGCCGAGCGCGCATAGGCGTAGCCGTGCTCGATGGCAGCAAACAACTGCAGGATGCCGATCGGTAGCAAGGTCAGCAGAGCCATCAGCACGAGGCCGATATTCAGTGCCCAGAACGACAGCTTCAACGCACCAGTATCCCAATGCATCTGACCGCGCAGTCCGCGCAGGCAGAACAGCAGCAGCGCGATGCCGAGCATGCCGTAGACGCCAAACAATGCGGTGTGACCGTGCAGCGGCGTCAGGTTTAAGCCCTGCATGTAGTACAGCGACAGCGGTGGATTGATCAGGAAACCGAACAGACCCGCGCCCACCAGATTCCAGAACGACACCGAGATGAAAAACAGGATCGGCCAACGGTAGCGCTGCATCCACGGCGTCGCCTTGCCCAGCTTCCACGTGTGGTACGCCTCAAATCCGATGTAGGCCAGTGGTACGACTTCCAGCGCGCTGAAGCTAGCACCGAGCGCCACGACCGAGATCGGCGTGCCGACGAAGTACAGGTGATGCAGGGTGCCGAGCACGCCGCCAGACATGAAGATGATGGTGGCAAACAGAACGGCAACGGTCGCAGTCGATGCTCGCACCAAGCCAAGCCGCGTGAAGATCAGTGCCATGACTGCAGCGGCAAATACTTCAAAGAATCCTTCGACCCACAGATGCACCAGCCACCAGCGCCAGTACTCGACTTCGGAGATATGCGTGTGCTCGTTCCACATCAGCGCCGCGCCGAAGAACAGACCGATCGCGACTGTCGACAAAAACATCAGGCCGATAATCGATTTGGTTTCCGTCGCCGGTCCGCGCAGCACCGGCCAAAGCGAACGTCCGACCAGGGTCAACCAAAGCAGCAGGCCGACGAACAGATACCACTGCCAGAAGCGACCCATATCGGCGTATTCCCAGCCCTGATGCCCAAACCAGAAATTGTTCTCAAGACCGAGCTTTTGCATCACCGCAAACCATTGGCCGGTGAATGAACCGACCACGATGATCACTAGGCTGACGAACAAAAAGTTGACACCGAAGCGTTGGAAGCGCGGCTCATGTCCAGACAGTGCCGGCGCGATATACAGCCCAGTGCCTAGCCACGCCACCGCGATCCAGAGCACCGCGAGTTGGGTGTGCCAGGTTCGCGACAGTGAGTACGGCAGGTAGTCAGACAGCGCAAACCCGTAGGCTTCCTGACCTTCAACCTGGTAGTGCGCGGTGATCGCACCGAGCAGGATTTGCGTCAGAAAAAGTGCCAACACCAGCCAGAAGTATTTCGCCGTCCCGCGCATCGACGGCGTCACGGTTACCGATGCGAAAGGGTCACTGGCGGGGATCTTGTGCGGCTCCTCGCCGCGGCCATGAGTGACGGCGTAGTGCCAGCCCAGAGCAGCTATGCCTGCCAGCAGAAACAACACGCTGAATACCGACCATAGCCACAAGGAGGGCGGCGGAATGTTGTCGATCAGCGGTTCGGCGGGCCAGTTGTTGGTGTAGGTGACCCCCTTCGACACCAGCACGCCAGGCTCAGCGCTGCCATCGGCGTTCGCTGCCGAAGCCGGACGCTCAGTGCCCGCTGCCCATGCGGTCCACCAGATAAACGCCGTCAGTGACTGCCGATGCTCCAGCGTGTCAACGGTGTTATTGCGCATGGCATAGGCCTCGCGCAGCGCTGCGGTCGATGGATCATTGCCGAACAGGCTGATGTAGTGAGCGGCGACATTGGCCATCGCTTCGGCGCGATCGGTCGACACCGTGATGGTGCGACTTTCGGGGTCGTAGGTGTTGGCGCGCATCGAGGTGCGTAAACGACTGCGCAGGGTCGCCTGTGCCTCGCTATCGAGTAGGTCATAGGTGGCAACGCCTAGATCGCGGGCCCAGCGATCAAGCTGCGCGACCGATTCGCGATGCAGCCAGTCAGCGCTCCAGTCCGGCGCGACATAGCTGCCGTGGCCCCAGATCGAGCCTAGCTGCATGCCGCCAATCGATTGCCAGACCTGGCGGCCGGTTTCGATGTCCTTGCGCGTAAAGATGGTCTGTCCATCGACAGCGACGACCTGCTCGGGCATCGGCGGTGCCGCACGGAATATCTCGCCGCCTGCCCATAGCAGGACTGAGAACGACACCACCAGTAGCGTGGCTAGACCCAACCAAAGTTTTTTCGTGCTGCTCATGACCGCCTCCAAAATAACTGGAGACACTGTCGACGCCTCACGCGACTATCGCCATGACCTACGTCAAGTGCAGCGCCGACTACTGGCGCAAGACGCCTCGCGCCAGCTCGAACAGGCGGTCTTGATCCTGCAGCTCGACCGCGCGCCGATCGATGCGCAGCAGCCCTTCATCCTGAAAACGCCGCAGCACGCGGCTCACCGTCTCCGGCGCCAGCCGCAGGTAGTTGGCGATCTCAGTGCGCGCCATGGTCAGATTAAATGCGCTGCTGGAGAAGCCGCGTGCCGCATAACGCCGCGACAGCGTCACGATAAACGCGGCCATGCGCTCATCGGCGCTGAAGTCGCCGGCAAGCAGCGCCGCCTTGCCGATGTCCTGGCTAAGCAGTCGGAACAGGTGCTGCTGCAGGCCCGGCAAGCGGGTGGCCAGCACGGCCATCTGCGGAAAAAAGAAGCGACAGACGGTGACCGTGTCTAGCGCGATCGCGTTGCACGGATAGTGCTCCGTGTGAATCGCATTCAGACCGATAACTTCACCCGGCAGAAAAAACCCCTGCACCTGTTCGCGACCTTGGGTATCGATCACATAGGTCTTGACCGTGCCCGAACGCACCGCGGCAATCGCGGTGAAGTCGTCGCCTTCGCGGAACAGATGAGTACCCGCCGGTACCGGTCCGACGTGCTCGACCAGCATGTGCAGATCGCGCAGCTGCGACTTGTCGATTCCCCGCGTCAGGCACGCATCAGAAAAGGCACAGGTGCTGCAGAAGCTGTAGGGGTCACCGTCATTGGCAATCGGCGGCTGCAGATGCGCTTGACTGGTTGCCCTCATGTGCTGCGTTTTCCGCACTCTGAACGCCGCGTCAGACCACCCGCGAGTAGCGAGGCTGAGAAGGCTGGGAGGCAGCGCGTTGGAGATAGGCGTCGAAGCACATGGCAATGATACGAAGAAGCAGCCGGCCGTGCGCGGTTGCCGTGATCGACTGCTCGGTGACTTCGACCAATCCATCTGTCTGTAGCGGTTTCAACCTGATCAGGTCGTCGGCGAAATAGTCCGAAAAATCGAGCTGATGCCGGTGTTCGATCTGATCGATATCAATGCTGCCCTGACACATCAATTGTTGGATCACGTCCTCGCGAATGAGGTCGTCGCGATCTAGCTGCAGGCCACGCCAAAGCGGCAGGTGGCCGGCATCGACATCGCGTTCCCACGTCGGTAGATCGCGATGGTTCTGCCAATAGCTGTCGCCGACGCGACTAATTGCACTGACTCCCATGCCGAGCAAATCAGTCTGCGCATGCGTGGTGTAGCCCATGAAGTTGCGGTGCAGGCCACCGTGCGATTGCGCCTTGGCCAGCTCATCGCCCGGCAGGGCAAAATGATCCATACCGATGTACTCGTAGCCGGCCGCGCCGAGTCGTTCGATGGCCAGCTGCAACAGCGCTAATTTGTCGGCGGCGTTCGGCAAATCCTCCGCGTGGATCTGCCGCTGTGCGCGAAACACGTTGGGCATGTGGGCATAGCCATACACGGCGACCCGCTCTGGCACGGCCGCGATGACCGTATCCAGCGTCTTGGCAAAACCGACCTGCGTCTGCTTGGGCAGGCCATAGATCAGATCGACATTGACCGAGCTCATGCCGTGCCTGCGACAGGCGTCGATCACCGCCAGCGTCTGCTCGACACTCTGAATTCGATTGACTGCCTGCTGCACGACCGGATCGAAATCCTGCACGCCGAGACTGGCACGATTGAAGCCCATCGCAGCCAGCTCGCCAATCTGTTGCGGGCTGACAAAGCGCGGGTCAAGCTCGATCGAGATATCGCGATCAGCCCGCGTGCTGAAGTGGAACTGACAGGACAGGCTCTCCATCAGACTGCCAAGCTGACGCGGCGTCAGGAAGTTGGGCGTGCCGCCACCGAGGTGTAGCTGCACCACATCGCGATCACGATCGAATTGCGCAGACAGCATGCCGATCTCGCGCAACAGTCGCAGCAGATAGGTCTCACCCTTGCTCTCGTCGCGGGTAATGATCCGATTGCAGCCGCAGTAGAAGCAGGGACTGCTGCAGTAGGGAATATGCAGATAGAGCGAGAGCTGTCGGGGCAGCGAATCTTCATTGCTGCGGGCGATCTGCGCTGCCAGCGCGGAAGCGCCAAACCCGGTGTCGAATTGCGGTGCCGTGGGGTAAGACGTATAGCGCGGCCCCGCCACGTCATGGCGGCGCAGCAGATCGGCATCGAAGGTGGTTGTACTCATGTGGCCAAGGTGTCACGACTGCGCGTCGCCGGCCTTGATCCGGATCAAGTCGAACTCACCCGGAGCCCGGTGATCACTGAAGTCACGGTATCGGCGTCCTGCAAACCGGCCAGCATCAACCTGACGCACTCGGGCAAGCTGCCGGCAGCGTCGATGACACAGGTCGCGCTCAGCAATGGCCATGTCACTCTTGGCAATCAGTGCGTCGCGCTTAGGAGTAGCCAGGGATTTTGCAGAAAGCTGCTGCGCGTGGAGTTCAACTCGCTGCTCACTTCGTTGAACGTTTCGACCACCATCCTGCGCAGAATAGCGGCGTCGGTGATGGTTGAGAATTGCGCGAAATCCATGCGAATAAACTAACGAATTAGCCTCTTTCCAAAAGCGCTCTTCGTGCTGCGTCAAACGACTTCCGCAGGCGAATCGACTGCGCTAAATCGCCGCCAATCCACACCCGCGCAGGGCCTCGAAAACTGCGCCGTCGCCAGGGCACACAACGCCACACCCGCACGCGGCGAACCGAAGCGTCCCGACTGAAATCGGCGCGAGCAAAGTCAAAAGAGGTGCCGCCATACTTCCCGCTGAAGCGCCTAAATATCCTCATCCAAATCAAGGTCGATCGACCCATCAGACCGACGGTTCACGCGGGTAAGGCCGGGGAACTGCTGCTCCAGGCTACTCAGTTCCATTTCGCGCTTCGACAGCAAGCCTTCCTGCACCCTTAGCAGGTCCGCCAACTCGCGATTGTCGAGAATCAGCTGTCGATATTCCAATGCCTGCCGAATCGACGTCTCCAACTCGTAGGCTTCCCATGGCTTTTGGATGAAGCGAAAGATATGCACCTTGTTGATGGCAGCAATGACTGCCTGAAGATCGGCGTAGCCACTTAATACCATCCGGGCGATATCAGGCTGGGCCTCGATGACCTGCGTAAGAAACTCGACGCCGTCCATCTCAGGCATGCGGTAGTCGCTGATCACCAGATCGAAAGCGGTATGTCGCGCGCGCTCCAAGGCTTCGTTCGGCGACGTGAAGCATTCGATCGAATGAGGCTCCTCGTCAACGCCGCGCGTCATTCCGTTGATAGCCCGACGAAGGCTGTTGAGGATGTTCGCTTCGTCATCAACCAAGAGTATTTGCGCCATCAGCCTACTTCTTAATTTGTATGAGTGTTTTTAGTCTATCGGCCGGTGCAAGGCACTTTAAGCAGCGGTGGCCAGAGGTTGGCGCATCGGCAGATAGACATCGAACGTGGTCCCGATACCGGGTTCGCTTGAAACCTCGATTCGGCCGTGGTGTTTTTTTACGATTCCGTAGCTCAGGGCCAAGCCAAGGCCGGTGCCGCTGCCGACAGGCTTGGTCGTAAAGAATGGATCGAAAATTTTTGCCTGTATTTCTTTCGGAATACCGACACCATCATCCGCAACCGAGATGCAGACTTCGTCTTGGCTCACGCTTGTGCGAATGGCAATTTGACCGTGCTCTTTGATAGCGTGGCCGGCGTTGATCAGCATGTTCAATATGACTTGATTGATCTGAGACGGGATGCATTCAATGGGCGGCACTTCGCCTAGCGAGCAGACCACCTCTGCTTTGTATTTCAGCTCACTGCGTACGATATTCAGCGTGCTCTCGATACCGCGACGAACGTCCACCACGCTCCACTCCTCTGCCTCGTCGCGACCCTCTCGCGAGAAATCGCGCAGATCGAGCACAATTTTCTTCACGCGCTCGATGCCTTCCCGCGACTCCGAAAGCAGGTGCGGTAAATCTTGCAGCAAAAAGTCGTAGTCGATTTGCCGTTTGATCCGATCGACTGGCTCAGCCAGCGGCTTTATGTTTGCCGGCAATGACTGCCAGATCTGGTCATAGCTTTCGACGATAGAGAAAATGCCGCGCAGATACGATGCCAAGGTGCCCAGATTCGAATGCACGTAGCCAATTGGATTGTTGATTTCGTGCGCGACGCCGGCCGCCAGCTGGCCGATCGAGGCCATCTTCTCTGATTGCAGCAGCTGATTCTGCGCCTGCTTGAGGTTTGAATAGGCTTCAGCGAGCTCGATGTTGCGGTCCTGCAGCGTCTGTTCACGGTGCCATTCGCGACTGACATCGCGGGCGTGAAATACAAACCCACCGCGTTCCGCAGCGGCACTACTGAGTGCTCGCGCCTCCATTAGGACAACCGTCGGCGTGTCGACACCCTCAGAGACGTTGCCAGCAAGGTGATACTCAGCAGAGGAGCGTCCGTGCTCCCGAATGTGCTGGATATTCTCCGCACTAAACAAGACCTCATCAATGGAGCCGACCAGGCGTCCTTGCGTCCAGACTTGGGCGTCCATCGCGCCCGCCGCACCGTTCAGATACTTCGGCGTCCCTTCTTCGTCACAAATCCATATCCCATCTTCGAGCGCGTCAAACGCATGCAAGCTCAGCAGGTCGAAGTGGTTGGTGGTGGACTCGCCGTCGGGAGGTACTGCGCTCATGAGGGTGCCCGTTGCTCAGTGATAGGGGTTCGCGTGGATGTCACACATGCAGGCTCTAGCGGGGCATCGAAGACGCGGCTGGCACACATACGTCACGGGTTCATTCGTTGGTGAGCGAATGCGTCGCGCACCTGCAGTCTGAGCTGGTCATCGTCCCAAGGCTTGGTGATGAACTTGAAAACTGCGCCTTGGTTGACCCCGTCTGTCACTACCTTCAAATCGGTATAGCCCGAGAGCAAGATGCGAACGGTTGCCGGATAAAGCCGCGCCACTCTTCCTAGAAACTCGGTGCCGCTCATATTGGGCATGCGCTGGTCGGAGATGATGACCTGCACGGCATGCAGGGCGAGCAGCTCCAAGCCGTCCTCTCCGCTTCCCGCGCTCAAGATTCGGTAGCCGTCTTGGCGCAGCAAGCGCGTCAATGCCGAGCGAATGCCGGGCTCATCATCGACCAGCAGCAGGGTGGGCTTAGCCTCATCAGCAATGTCCGGCAGCGACATGCGCGTACCTAAGCGCAGCATCTCAGCGAATGCCTCGGAAGCCAGCGGTCGACTGAACAGATAGCCCTGCATCTCGTCGCAGCCCTGCGACCGGAGGTAGTTGAACTGACCTTGGGTTTCAACGCCTTCAGCCACCACCCTCAAGCGCAGACGGTGGGCCATGGCAATGATCGCGCTGGCGATCGCGGCATCGTCAACATTGTGGGTGATATCAGAGACGAAGCTGCGGTCAATTTTGACCGTACTGAACGGGAAACGCTTCAAGCTGGCGAGCGAGGAATACCCGGTACCAAAGTCGTCCAGAGCCATCTCAATGCCGAACGCGCGCAATGACTGCAAGAGCGCGGCGGCGGCAACCGGGTCGCGCATGACGGCGGACTCGGTCAGTTCAATGTGCAGCATCTGCGGTGCCAGCGCACTGGCCTGTAGTGCATCGCGGATCACCTGCAGCAGATCGCCCTGTTCGAACTGCAGCGCAGAGACGTTCACCGCGACCGGCACTAGCGGCAACCCGGCAGCACTCCAGGCGGCCTGTTGGGCGCATACCGCCTGCAGCATCCAGTCTCCGATTTCGACGATCAACCCGGTTTCCTCGGCAAGTTCGATGAACGCGCCGGGGGGCAACAGCCCACGCGTAGGATGCTGCCAGCGGATCAAGGCTTCGGCGCCGACCATCTCGCCTCGCGTCATGTCCAATCGCGGCTGGTAGTGGACACGGAATTGATTCTGTTGGAGCGCGTCACGCAGCTCGTTCTCAAGCGCGAGTTTGGCGGTGGCGAGTTCGTTGAGCGCGTTAGACGAGTAGACGTAGGTCTGCCTGTTTAGCTTTGCCCGTCTGAGCGCCGACTCGGCGTTCTGCAGCACAGCCTTACCGTCGCTTCCGTCATCAGGAAATACCGCGATACCGACCTTGCCGGACATCCGTATTTCTTGGCCAGCGACCAAGAAGACCTCGTGCATGACTCCCAGCTTGGCATCGCGAACATGCTCACATCCGAGCGCTGCCCTGCCCTCGCCGGGACTCGCCACAGCAAAGGTATCCGCCGCCGTCCGAGCTAGCGCAAATGGCTGCGCAAGCGCGCGCTGCAGGCGGTCTGCGACGGCTTGCAGGAGGGCGTCGCCAACCGCGCGTCCAAGCATTCGGTTGATTTCGGTGAAGCCATCAATGTCGAGCACCATCACGCAGACGTGCCCACCCTCCTGTTCCGCCGAATCGATGTAGTGATCCAGCTGATCCTGAAACAGCTGGGCATTGGGCAGCCCGGTCAGCGGATCGTAGAGGGCGAGATACTTGAGGCGCGCGGTCGTGTCGATGTGATCCATCGCAAAGGCGATGTCGTTGGCCAGCTCACTTAGTAGGTCCAACTCGTCGGCACCGAAAAAATCGAGCTCGGCGGAGTACAGAACCAATGCGCCCACTGCCTGCTCCGCAATCAGCAGCGGCAGCACGACCAGCGATTGCACGCCATGTTCGCGGTAGTAATCTCCGTGGGAGAGCCGACTATCGGTGCGGCAATCATTGACGACGACTATGCGTTGCTCGCGAATAACCTGTGCAGTGAGCGAGCTGGCTGACGCGGGCGTCGCCAACAGTTGATTGATAGCGGCAACGAACTCCGCGTCTTTACCGGCTGATGCCGCCACGCTCAACTTGCCGCTGGCCGCATCGACCATCGCCAGCATCGCCATCCTAAACCCGCCACTCTCGACCGCCAGCTGGCAGGCCCCTTGATAGAGGGCGTCGCGTTCGCCCGACCGCACGATCAGCATATTGATGCCGCTCAGCAACAGTTGAACACGACTCAGGCGCGCTACACGCTCCTGCTGGAGCTTGCGTTCGGTAACGTCCTGAGAGGTGCCGATGGCTCGAACGGCTTTGTCTTGCGCGTCAAAAACCACTTGCCAGCGCTCTTCCACGTGCTTGATTTGCCCATCCGCCAGCAGCAGCCGGTGTTCGATCATGTGCGCCTGACGCTGATCAAGAGACTGCGTAAAAGCCGAATCCACCGCCTCGCGATCTGCAGGATGAATTAGCGCAAGGAAGCCCTGGTGCGTAGGCCTGAATAGGGCGGGGTTGGTTTCATAGATGCGATGCGTTTCGTCCGACCAGCTGACCTCCATCGTGTCGAGGTCGGTCTCCCAGCTGCCAATTTTCGCCACCCGCTGGGCAGCCACTAAACGCGTCCGCTCACTCACCATTTGCTGCACCAGAAGGCGCTGGTCCGCGTGAGTGCCCTCCAGCGCCTGCAGCGCCAACTTGCGCTCGGTGACCTCCTCATGGGCCACAACAGTGTTGCGGCCGGCACCGCGGAAGGGTGTCACTCTGGCCTGAAACCAGCGCTGCTCGGTCTCTGAATGGCAGGGATACTCGAGGGTGAATTCCGCCAGCGTGCGATTCATGACCTGGCGGATTCCGCGCGCCATCGCTTTGGCGTCGGATGTGTCAGACCCCTCCGCCCCTTCGCAGGCGTTCAGGTAGTTGGTGCCGAGATAGTCGATAGACTCAGCCGGCCGACGACTCTGCTGCTGGCCGAACTCGCGCCAGGCCAGATTCACTGCGACCACCGTGCCCGCCTCATCCAGCACGCAGATATGCGCGGACACCGAGTCAATGGTGGCTTGGGCAAATGCCTCCGAGGCGACCACCGCCTTCTGCGCGGCGCGCAGGTCAGTCACATCAACCATCAAGCTCACGGCACCGATCAACCTGTGCTCGTCGTCATACATTGCTTGCGGGTAGGCCAATACATGACGACGCGAAGCATCGGCACGCTCCAGCACATACTCGACACCTGTCTCGACCGGCATGTCGCGAAGCACGCGTGTCGTCGGCCTTTGCTCGATAGGAATCTCCTCGCCGGCCAAGTCGAAGAGCCTTATCGAATTGTTATAGATATCCCGCTCATAGGACTTCGGCCCCCACAGCTCTTCAGCGGACGAATTAAACAGCGTCACGCGCCCGCTGATGTCGGTGGTGTAGACCGCAACCGGCAGCGAGTTAACCAGCTGCCGATAGGCGTGCTCGCTCCGACGCAGCTTAGCGACTGCACGCTTATGCTCTCTTCGCACTTCGCGGGTTTCCATCGCGCGACGGACGGCAGGCCCGAGCCGGGTCAAGCGGTCTTTCAGCAGATAGTCGTCTGCACCGCGTTGGATGCAATTGACAGCTAGGTCCTCGCCGATCGTGCCCGAGACCAGGATGAAAGGTATTTCGAGGTCGCGCTCGACCAGAAGATCCAAGGCAAGCAAGCCATTAAAACTCGGCAGACTGAAGTCGCTGATGATCAATTCTGGCTCAGTCTCGAGTGCGGCCAGGTATCCAGCCTCGTTGTCGACACGCGACCAGTCGACGTCGAATCCGGCAGTGCGCAACTGGCGCACCACGATCTCGGCGTCTCGCGGGTTGTCCTCTAGCAGCAGTACGCGCAGGTTCCGCCGCGTGGCGGTGGTGGCTTCACTGCTAGGCGGCAGGTTGTTCACGATGGCTATGCCGGTTCCTGGTTGATGAGCAGCCAGTAGTGGCCAGCCTGGGCCACCGCGGCGGAAAATTTCTCGAAGTCCATCGGTTTGACGATATAGCTGTTCACGCCCAGGTCGCAAGTGCGCACGACGTCCTGCTCTTCACGCGAAGAGGTCAGCACCACCACGGGGAGGCGCTGGGTGCGCGGATCGGCACGGATCGCGCGCAGCACCTCAATCCCGTCCACCTTCGGCAGTTTCAGATCCAGTAGAACGACCTTCGGCCGCTGATTCACGTCGCGATCAACATACTCTCCGGCACCGAACAGCCAGTCCAAGGCTTCCTGACCATCCTTGACGTGGACGATGTGATTGGCAAGCTTGTTGGTTTTGAGGGCGCGCAGCGAAATTTCGGCGTCACGCGGGTTGTCTTCTACCAGCAGGATTTCGACGCTGTGGGTGTGATTCTTCATGCTGGGGACTCCTTTGCAATAGGCAGCGAAAAGTAAAACGCTGCGCCCTGGTTGACTTCGCCGCTTGCTCTCACCGTACCGCCGTGACGCTGGACTATGCGCTGTACCAAAGCAAGTCCGACGCCGGTGCCTTCGAACTCGTCCTCGGTGTGCAATCGCTGAAACACGCCAAACAGCTTGTGCACGAAACGCGCGTCGAAGCCCGCGCCGTTATCCTTGACATAGTAAGTGCAGAGGCCGACCGCCTGCGTGGCGCCGACTTCGATGACAGGCGACGGCTGATGGCGGGTGAACTTCAGGGCGTTGGACAGCAGGTTGACCCAGACCTGCTGGAGCAACGTGTGGTCGCCATGGGCGAGCGGCAGTGGCCCGATCACGATCTGCTGTTGGCGCTCGACGGGCAGGTTTAATTTGTCAATGACATCCTGCACCAGGACGCTCATGTCGACTGACTGCTGGCGCATTTCCTGCCGGCCGACGCGGGAGAACTGCAGCAGGTCGTCTATCAGCGCCCCCATGCGCTGCGCCTCGGAGCGCACCACATTGAGCAAGCGGCGGCCTTCATCATCGAGCTTGGGGCCGTAGTCTTCGATGACCATGCGGCTGAAACTGTCCACGCCACGCAGCGGCGAGCGCAAATCGTGTGACACCGAATAGGTGAACGCCTCCAGCTCCCGGTTGGTCGCTTCAAGCTGCGCGGTACGCTCGACCACGCGCCGGTCGAGGTCTGCATTCAGCTGGCGCATGTCGACATCGGCCTGCTTGCGGTCGGTGATGTCGTGAGCCACCGCGTAAATCTGACCGTACTCGACCACCGGCGCGCACGACCAGCGCAACCAGCGGTGACTGCCATCCTTGCACTGGTAGCGATTCTCGAAGCCGACCAGCATCGCGCCGGTATTGAGCGAATCCATCGCATCAAGTGTTGACGCGCGATCTTCGGGATGCACGAAATCGATGAGTGGCCGGCTGAGTAATTCTGCCTAGCTGAAACCCAGGGTCGTCTCGAACGCTGGATTGAGGCGATGGAAATGGCCATCCAAGGTGGCGATGCACATCAGGTCGAGCGACAGCGAAAAGAAGCGGTCACGCTCGGCTTCCGCGATGCGGCGTTCGGTCACATCCGTGCAGCTGCCGATCCATTCGCCCACGCTGCCATCGCTGTTGAGCACGGCCGCACCACGAACGCTGAAATCCCGGTAGATGCCGTCAAACCGGCGAATACGATAGTCAGCCTCGAACAGGGCGTGGTCTTGCACCGCCCGTGTCCATACGTCCAGCGCGTGTGCGCTGTCATCCGGATGCAGGGCATGCGCCCAACCCGCCCCTTGGACATCTTCGTCGCGTTGCCCGGTGTAAGCCTGCCAGCTTGGCAGCGGGCCGCTGACCTGTCCGTTCGGATCGGTTGTCCAAACGATCTGTGAGGTCGCCTGAACCAGTGAACGGAAGCGCGCCTCGCTGGTGGCGACCGTCGCCGCCACACGTCGCCGCGCGTTCACCTCTGCATTCAAGTAGAGCAGCGCGCCAAGGAAAAATCCCAGCGCGAGCACGGTCCCTACCGGCAGCACCAAAAAGGTTTGCCTGATCAAGTCCCTTGAGTCGGCCTCGCGCTGCGCCAGCAGGCCCCGTTCCTCGCTGTCCATCTGCTCCGTGATCGCATAGATCGCGTCGAGCAGCGTTTGCCCTTGGCCGTCATTGATGAGTCTCATAGCCGGCTCCGGGCCGTCGGCACGCCGCGTCCTGATGACCTCGTCTGTGAAAACCTGCTTTTGCTCCAGCAGCGCTTTGAGTTGGACCAATCGAGCCTTTTGCCGCGGGTTGTCCCCGACCAGCGTGCGCAGCTGCTGCTCGATATCGAGTGCGCTCTGGTTTCCCTGTTTATAGTGCGTAAGGAAGTCTTCGCGCCCGGTAATGACGAACCCACGCTCGCTGCTGAGCGCATTGGCAAGCTTAGCGTTCAGATCACTGATGGCCGTCCTGACTGCTTGAGTCTGGTGCACGCCCTGCAACATCTCGACGGCTTGGCGCGTGCTGCGGGACGACTGCTGACTCAGCGCGACCAGCGCCAGCATGCCCAGCGTTAATCCGACAACCACCGGAGTGCTCAGAGACCAGTTCCAGCCGCCCTTCCGCCACGCCATATTCAGGCCCGCAGCCCCCAGCAGCAACAATGCCAGAGACGTCTTCACGGCCATGGTGGTGATATGGCCCCACTCATAGGCGGCAGAGGCCCCGAAGACGTACCCCGCCCCCGAATACAAACCCAGCAGCAGCGCGAGAATCGCCAGGAAGCCGGCGACGACAAGACGCGCGTTTCGCTCAACGCCACCTACGAGCAACAGCAAGGCGACATTGCCGAACAGCATTGCCGATGCCGCGTTCGCGGGCATGCGCCCTGGATGCAAGGCCTTTGTCGACGGCGACGAATCGACAACGAGCAGAGTGTCGATGCCAAGATCCCAGTCAAACACATACTGCGTGAGCGTCAGCAAAGCGAGCAGCGCCGCCGCGCTGGCGCAGGCTTGGCTCAGCCGCAGCGCCCATCCCGTCGAAGGCTGGTCGCGCATGCACCAGAGCGCGACTCCGGACAACACGATTCCGAGAGCAGCATTGGCCTTCATGCTTGGCCAGTCTGGCCGGATGCTTTGCAGCACGGGACTGTCGAACAGCCAACCAAACAGAACCACTGCGCCCAAGACCATCAGCGCAAGGCCTGCAGCAGCGTTCGTTTGCACGCGCCCTTTCGATTGCTGCCCGAAAACGGAACCGCCGCTGATGGTTTGGTGTGCCGACATCCCTCAGTCCAGTGAGAAAGCGCCGCGTGCTGTGTGGATAGAAACGAGTGGTCAGGCGACTAGTCGCAAGCCGGCCTGATCCAAAGATGCGCGCTTTCGGCTTTTCAGTCCATCGCTCGCTGCAGGAATTGTCGCTGCAGCGACATTCGAGCAGACAGGGCGCCCGCAAGAACGGCACGCAGTTGGCGCTCGTCATCCCCGCGAAGACGCACTGCTTCGCTCAGAAACATTGATCAGATGCTTCGCTCACGAAGCGTCATGCTAAGTTCTTGACTCGCGATAGCTGTCGCCCCCGCGAAGGCGGGGGCCCAGCGCCTTGCGGCGTTCAAGTCACCGGTTTCAGCCCTAACCGCAATGATGAGCTGGGCCGCATCGGCCAGCAATCAACGAACGATCTGACGTTAGAGATTCTCAGCTGCGACGTCGAGCAGCTCGCGCAGCGCAGCCGGGGTAAAGGGTTTGGAGAGAATACCGGCAATGGTCAGCCCGTTTTCACGCGCGGTGCGGCCGACGGCGTCGAGCACGTGGCTGCCGAGCCCGCTGGTGATGATGATGCGTGCCTGACACTGACGCTTGGCAAGCTGGGCCATCAGCTCCACGCCATCCATTTGCGGCATCACCAGATCCAGCGCGATGTGGGTAGGCTCGAAGCTTGCGAACGCTTCGAAAAAAGCATCAGGCGTATCAGTGGCCATCGTCTCTAGGCCGGCGCGGCGGGCGATCAGACTGATGGTCTCACCGATCGCGGGGTCATCGTCAATGATCAGCAGACGTCCGGTGGTCATGAGCTTGCCTTAGTGCGGTGAATTCAGCGGGGACGTCTAATACCGCCCCGATCTGGCGTGCCAGTTCATTACGAGATAGAGCGTATCCACCAAGAGCAGCCCCGCCTCGGGGCATCCATGATGCACCATCGCGACCTCGGAATACTCCCGACGCGTGCAAGATTATTTAGGCTTGGGCGCCGCCGCGCCGTCGCCTCAGCCAGCCCGCGACCGTTGCTGCCGGCTGGCATTACGATGCATGCAGGCCGTCGCTCCCTGGCCGAGCAATGTGAAGCCGCTGCACGACAGAGCAAGCAAACGGCGAACCGCGTCCCGGCAACCCGGCGCAAACGCAGACTCTGCGCCGCGAACTGCTGCACACCGTCCGCGAGCGCGACGCCATGTCCTTATTGACGATGAGGATCAGCACCGCGACGTATTTCGCCTTGGCGAGGTCATCGAGTCGCCACGGTGCAATACGCTTTCGCCTGTCTTATGATCGCGGAACGGAAAAGCCGAGTCGGAAATGATCGAGAAGTCGCCAACCGGGATCGAGGGCGTGGACGGCATCACGCGTGGCGGCTTGCCGCGCGGCCGCGTCACTCTGCTGGCCGGCGCCGCGGGATCGGGCAAGACGATCTTCGGCTTTCAGACACTGGTCAACGGCGCGCAGTTGTACAGCGAGCCTGGCGTGTTCGTAGCCTTCGAGGAGCATTCGAGTCGAATGCTTAAAAACCTCGGCAGCTTCGGCTGGGGCCTGCCCAAGCTGTTGGCCCGCGGCGTTTCGATTCTCGACGCCAAGCTCGACCCGGACATGGTGGTCTCCGGCAAGTTTGATCTCGGCGGGGTTATGGCGCAGATCGCGGCCCAAGTGAAGAAGATGGGCGCGCGGCGGATCGTGCTTGACTCGGTAGACGCGCCGCTGAGTCTTTTGAGCGACCCCAGCGATTGGCGGCGCGAGCTTTATCGCTTGCACGAGTGGCTACTGGCCGAGGATCTGACGGCCATCATCACCGCCAAATCGCGCGCGGCCTCGGAAGGCGGCATGCCCCTGGAGCCTTTTTCTTTCCTGGAATATCTTGCCGATTGCTCCATCTCGTTGAATCACGAGATTGCTGATGGCGTGTCGCAACGTCACCTTCGGGTCCACAAGTACCGCGGCTCGACGTTCTCTGAAAACCAGACCCCCTTCGTGATCGGCGAACAAGGCATTGTCGTGGCGGCAGCGCGTGGCGCTGCCGGACGAAAAGTGAAGGTCAGCTCGGAGCGTCTGTCGAGCGGTGCAGAGCGGCTCGACACCATGCTGGGCGGCGGCATTATTCGCGGCGCATGCGTACTGACCACGGGCTCACCGGGCACGGCGAAGACCACGCTGGGCGGCTTGTTTGCCGCTGCCGCCTGCGAGCGCGGGGAGAAGGCCGTGATCTTCAGCTTCGACTCGCACGCTGAAGAAATCGTGCGGAATCTAGCATCGGTCGGTATCCCGCTACGCCGCCACATCCGCAAGGGTCTGCTGAAGATCGAATCAGCCCGCGCGGGTGCCAGCAGCGCGGATGCCTGCCTCGTTCAGATCATGTCGCTCGTGCGTCAGTTTGGCGCGCGCAATCTGGTCGTCGACCCGATCTCATCGTTTGGCAAGCAAGGCAATGCCGGCACCGCCCACGCCGTGGTCGAGCGCCTCTCCGACTGGGCCAAGACCGAAGGCATCACCCTGTATTGCACCAGCCTGCTCGATGGCGCGTTCGACAGCGTGGAGTCCACGTCGCTGCAGATATCCACCATCGCCGACACGTGGATTCACTTGAGCTATTTGATCAAGGGCGGCGAACGCAACCGGGCGCTGACCATCGTGAAGTCGCGCGGTACCGGGCACTCCAACCAGGTGCGCGAGCTAATTCTCAGCGATCAAGGCGTCACCCTGGAAGACGTCTACACCGCAGGCGGCGAGGTTCTGATGGGGACCCTGCGCTGGGAGCGCGAGCAGGCGGTCGCGGCGGACCAGAAAAGGCATAGCTCCGAGTGGCTGCAAAGGACCAAGCTGCTGGACGCCGAGGAGTCGGAGCTGGTCAGCCGGCTGAAGGCAGTTGAGTTGCAGCTTGTCGGGTTGCGCGCTCAGCGCGAGGGGCTTGCTGAAGGCGAGCAGAGGCATGAAGAAACCCAGCATGACCTGCGCAAGAGCCTAGGAAAACGCCGCTCCGGCGACGATCAACTTGCGCGCGGTCGCGAGGACTGACGATGCCCAAAGTGCCTTCCAGCGCGCGCCAAACGGATACCCAGCGCCGGGGCACATCCCGCCGGTTGCTTGGCACGCCTGCTGCCGCACCTGTCCTGGACCTGCGGCTCTACGTCTCGACGGGGGCGCCAAACTCGCGCCTCGCGATTGCCAACCTGGAGGCGCTCCGCAGCGCTCATTTCGGGGTGGATAGCCGCGTCGAAATCGTCGACGTGTTCCGCGAGCCGGAGCGGGCGCGGGAGGATGCCGTGATGCTGACACCGATGTTGGTCAAGCGAGGCTCTGGGAAATCCCTAAGAATCCTAGGGACCCTCGACGATGCGAAGGCCGTTCTGGCGGCTCTCGGTCTGCCCGGGCCCTGATACCGTGGCGGCCGAAGGCAAGGCGACTGCTGGACGCGACGAGCGCCGCATTGCCGCGCTGATACGCACGCTGCGCGAGGCTGAAAAAGAACTGCAAACCCTTACGGGAGGGCAGGTAGACGGTGTGGGCGGGCCGGATGACGATGCCTTCCTCCTGCTGTCCACCGCCCAGGGTCAGCTGCGCGCAAGTGAAACGGCGCAGCGGGCGCTGGCAGAGTCGCAGACGGGGATACTCAATGCGCTGCCGGCGCACATCGCCCTGTTGGACGGTGCTGGCACGATCATCGCTGTCAACGAGGCGTGGCGACACTTCGCATCGGCCAACGTTCTGCAAAGCAGCGATTTCTGCATCGGGCAGAATTACCCCGAGATATGCGAAAAGGCAGAGGGGGACTGCACCCAAGAATCCCGCGAGGTCGCGCAGGGCATACGCGATGTCTTGAGCGCAGCAAAGGACCTTTTTTCCATCGAATACCCCTGTCACGCTCCGGACGAGAAGCGCTGGTTTCGCCTCACGGTCACGCCCTTGAAGGGCCGCCCCGGCTCGGGTGCAGTGGTCATGCATGTAAATGTGACCGAGCGGAGGCTGGCCGAGGAGCGGCTGAAAGAGAACGAGGAGCGCTTTCGGCTGATGGTGGAGGGCAGCGAGAAGGTGCTCTTCTACACCCACGGGCTGGATTACTGCTTTCAGTACATGTCGCCTTCCGTGTTGGACGTACTCGGATACGCGGCGGGTGAGCTCGATGGCAAACCCTACTCCAGCGTGGTCATCGAGGGCGACCCCCTCAACGCACGCGTCCACGAACTTACCGAGAAAGCGCTGCGGGAAGGGCAACCTTGCCCCCCCTACTTGGCGGCGGTGGGGTGTAAGGACGGTCGGCGCATCGTAATGGAAATTTTCGAAAGCCCGATTTCTCGAGACGGGGCGGTAGTCGGTATGCAAGGCTTTGCCAGGGACGTCACCGAACGCGTTCAAGTGGAGGCTGAGCTCGCTGCATCGGAAGCGCGCTTCCGCAATTTTTTCGAGCAGGCAAGCGTCGGCATGGTCATCAAGTCAGATGACGGGCGCTTCCTGCGTGTCAATCAGCGCTTCGCCGAGATAACGGGCTACGCCCCGGAGGAGCTCACCGGTCAATCCTGTGTCGCTGCCACGCACCCGGACGAACGCCCGTACGAAGCCCAGGCGATCGAACAGATGCTGGCCGGCGAGCTGTGCTCAGACAGCTGGGAGAAGCGCTACCTGCGCAAGGACGGCAGCGCGGTCTGGTGCACCCTCACCCTGAGCCTGCTGGGCGAGGCAGCCAGTCAGGGGCGGCAGTTCATCGGCGTGGTGGAAGACATCTCCGCCAGAAAAGCCTCCGAAGAAACCGTGAAGCAGAGCCAGCGCATGCTGCGTATGGCCGGAGAAACCGCAAAACTCGGCGGCTGGGTGATCGATCTGGACCCGACCCGCCTGCACTGGTCCGAGCAGGTGCGCGAAATCCACGATGCGCCGCCTGGCTATGAGCCCACGCTGGAGGAAGCCATTGGTTTCTACCCCCCTGAGTACCGCGAACAGGTGGCCCAGACGGTCGATCGCTGCGTGCAGCAGGGAATCCCGTTCCAGTTCGAACACGAACTGATCACCCTGACCGGGCGGCGCATCTGGGTGCTTTCGATTGGTGAGGCCGTGCGCGACAAGCCCGGGCGTATCGTGCGGCTGCAGGGGGCCTTCCAGGACATCACTGAACGCAAGGCCGCCGAGGCGTCCCTTGCCGAGAGCCGGCGGCGCTTCCGGCTGATGGCGGACAGTTTTCCGTTCTTCGTCTGGACGGCCGATCCGGATGGCCGCGTCGACTATGCCAACCAGAGGATGCTCGACTACATCGGCGTCGACCCCGTCGCGCCTGCGGCATCGCGTTGGCAGGGCTTCGTCCATGCCGATGACCTGCCCGGTTGCCTGCAGTCGTGGGAGGCCTGCGTGCTGGCGGGAACATCCTTCACCCGCGAGTACCGCCTCCGCCATGGCGAAACCGGTGCTTACCGCTGGTTCCGGGTCCAGGCCGAGCCCGTAAGTGACGACGAAGGCAGGGTCGTTACCTGGTATGGCACCGGCCTCGATATCGACGAAACCAAGCAGGTGGAGCAGAAGGCAAGCACCTTGTCCAAGCGCCTGCATGACACGCTGGAGAGCATCACCGACGGCTTCTTCATCCTTGATCGAAAGTGGAACTTCGCCTATCTCAACACGCAGGCAGGTGTGCTGCTTTCCCGGCCGTCAGCGGGCTTGCTGGGTAAGAACATCTGGGCGGAGTTTCCAATCGCGCTGGGCAGCCCCTTCCAAGAGCACTACGAGCAGGCCGCCGCGGATGGGAAGTCAGTGCACTTCCAGGAGTACTACCCTCCGCCGCTCGATCGCTGGTACGACGTGAGCGCGTATCCCGGGGACAAAGGGCTGGCCGTGTATTTCCGCGACGTCACCGAGTCGCGGGCGGCGACGGCGCAGCTGCGCCTGCTTGAGGCGGCGGTCGCGCGCCTCAACGACATCGTGCTGATCACCGAAGCGGAGCCCGTTGACGATCCGGGCCCGCGCATCGTTTTCGTCAACGACGCCTTTGTACAGCGCACCGGCTATACGCGTGAAGAGGTCATTGGCAAATCTCCACGAATGCTGCAGGGGCCCAAGACCCAGCGCGAAGAGCTCGACCGCATCCGCAAGGCGCTGTCCAACTGGCAGCCCGTACGTGCGGAGTTGATCAATTACACCAAGGCGGGGGAAGAGTTTTGGCTGGAACTCGACATCGTCCCGCTGGCGGATGCCAAAGGCTGGTTCACTCACTGGGTTTCGGTGGAGCGCGACGTAACCGAGCGCAAGCGGACCGCCGAACAGCTGCGCCAGTCGCAGCGGCTTGAGTCCGTCGGGCAATTGACGGGCGGCGTGGCCCACGATTTCAACAACTTGCTCACCGTGATTCTCGGCAATGCCGAACTGTTGCACGAGCAGCTGCTCGGCAGCGGTGACGAGCCCTTGACCGAGATGATCATCGCTGCGGCACAGCGCGGCGCGGACCTGACGCAGCGTCTGTTGGCCTTTGCGAGGCGACAGCCCCTGGACCCGAAGCCTGTCGATGTCAACCGACTTGCAGCGAACATGGAGCCCCTGCTTCGGCGGACGCTCGACGAGCATATCGATATTGAGTTCGTCCGTGGCGGCGGCTTGTGGAGCGCGCTGGTCGACCCGTCACAGTTGGAAAACGCACTGCTGAACCTCTGTCTGAACGCGCGCGACGCGATGCCGTCAGGCGGTCGCTTGACCGTCGAAATGGCGAATGCTCACCTGAGCCGGGAGTACGCCGACCAGCATGCTGATGTGAAGCCAGGGCAGTACGTCATGCTGGCCGTTTCCGATACCGGCTGCGGAATTCCCGACGACATCCTGCGCCGGATATTCGACCCGTTTTTCACCACCAAATTGCCGGGCAAGGGAACCGGGCTGGGATTGGCGATGGTGTATGGATTCATCAAGCAGACGGGCGGACATGTGGCGGTCTACTCCGAAGTATCCGAGGGCACCACGGTCAAGCTCTACCTGCCGCGGGCGCGGACGGCACCAGCGCAGAGTGACGCGCCGCAAGCTTCGCCCCTGCATTCGGGCGGCTCGGAGTACATCCTGCTGGTCGAGGATGACGATCTGGTTCGGCGCTACGCGAGCGGCCAGCTCGAATCGCTCGGATACAGCGTCTACAGCGCGTCGGGACCCTTGCAGGCACTCGACATCCTGCGCTCGCAGAGCCCGATCGATTTGCTGTTTACCGATGTGGTGATGCCGGTCATGAGTGGCAGGACCTTGGCTGAGCAAGCCGCCGAGATACGCCCCGGCCTGCCGGTGCTTTACACCTCGGGCTACACAGAAAACGCCATCGTCCACCACGGCCGGCTTGACCCCGGCGTGCACCTGTTGAGCAAGCCGTATCGGCGGGAAGAGCTCGCGCGCAGAGTGCGTGAGGTCCTCAACGAGTCGAGCTGAGAGCGGCTGCGCGCAGGCGGCTTGCATGCGGTTGCACCGGGCGGCTCGAGGGTTGGTTTTCACGACAAGCAAGGCAGACCCGGTTTTCTGAGTGAGCCCCGCAGCCTGCATTGGCTAGTGTGGTTCTGCGTTGTTGATGGAACATGTCTGATCGGCGGTATCGCACACCGATAGGCTGACAACCCGAGGCGACTTTCCGGTGCCAGTGGCAACTAGCGGCACCGGAGCCGGAGCTTTCACTGCCCTGCGGGCAGCGAGTTGCTTTCTCTTGCTTGTCCAAGAGAAAGATAACCAAAGAGAAGGACACCCCAGGCTCGCACCGCACGGATGAAGCTCGCGCGGTGCCCTGCGCTGCTCGCCGATCTCGGGCCGGCGCAGACTCGCACATCCATGTGCTCGGACATGCGCGCCTTTCCCCCGAGCCCGGCTGCGGGTGCGAGCCCAGTGGGGACCCAAGAGCGAAGATCCGGAGCAACAACAACAGCAACAGCAACAGCAACAGCAACAGCAACAGCAACAGCAACAGCAACAGCAGCAGCAACAGCAACAGCAACAGCAACAGCAACAGCGATCGCTGCCGCAGCCTGCTTTCCCCCCTTTGAAAAAGGGGGGCAGGGGGGATTCGCCCTCAGAGCCTGCGGAGGATTTCCATCAGAATGACCTGAACCACAGCATCGGTTTCCAGCAGCACCTGCCGGTTGTCGAACCGCAGCACTTCCAATCCATGGTCGCGCAGCCAGGCGGTTCGAACACCGTCGCGTTCCAGTCCCCCAGCGCTGGAGTGCTGCGCCCCGTCCACTTCCACCACCAGCCCTGCCGCTGGCAGGTAGAAGTCGACTACGTAATGGCCCAGCGGCTTCTGCCTGTAGCACTGCATGCCGCAGAGCTGCTTCCTTCGAAGTCGATACCACAGCCGTTGCTCGGCGTCGGTCATCGCGCTTCGCAGGCGGCGCGAAACTTGCTTGAGTCTTCGGTCGTAAGGCAGCATGCATTGGATCTGACCACCCGCCGCACGGCAGGAAAGTCAGGAAACAACCCGGCAGGCTGCAGGGGTATGCCCTTGCCTGCCCGTCGACCCCACCATGGCCGTACCCCTGCTGCCGCAGCCGAAACAGCTCCATGCCCACCCTGCTGATCGCCGACGACCATCCCCTGTTCCGCGAGGCCCTGCGCGGCGCGGTACGCAGGCGGATGCCGGGAGTGGACCTGCACGAGGCGGACAGCGTCGATGCGCTGTACACGCTGGTCGAGGCACATCCGGACGCCGACCTGCTGCTGATGGACCTCAACATGCCGGGCGCGCAGGGTTTCAACGCGCTGGTGCACCTGCGCGCCCTGCATCCGCAGCTGCCGGTGGTGATCGTGTCGGCGCGCGAGGAGCCCAGCGTGATGCGGCGCGCGCTGGACCACGGCGCGCTGGGCTTCATTCCCAAGTCGGCCGATTCGGACACCATCGGTCGCGCGATCGCACAGGTGCTCGATGGCGAACGCTGGGCGCCGGTCGAGGCGCACCAGGCGCCGGCGATGAGCCGCGACGAACATGAAGTGGCTCTGCGTCTGCGGCAGCTCACGCCGCAGCAGTTCCGGGTGCTGCAGAAGCTGGGCGTGGGCCGCCTCAACAAGCAGATCGCCTACGACCTTGGCGTATCCGAAGCGACGATCAAGGCCCACGTCACCGCGATCCTGCGCAAGCTCGGGGTCAGCAACCGGACCCAGGCGGTGCTGATGGCCGGGCGGCTTTCGGTGGATCCGGACCGCATGGTGCCGCCGCCCGAAGAGCAGGACTGAGGCCTACGCCCGCCCGGTGCGTCGGGTGCAACCTCGCGTCATGCGTCAGGCCCGCAGCGGGTGATGGTGCGCGGCCAGGAACGAACGCAGCGATGCCGGCTTCACCGGCTTGGTCAGCAGCAGGTAGCCACGCGCCTTGGCCTGCGCCTTGAGCGCGTCGCGACCGTCGGCCGTCAGCAGGGCGCCAGCCACATCCACCGGGCAGGCGGCGCGCAGCGCATCCAGTGCCTCGAGCCCGTCCATGCGGTCGTGCAGGTGGTAGTCGACCAGCATCACCGCTGGCCCCTGCTCGACCTTCTCCAGGGCCTCGTCCACCGTGGCCGCGGTCAGCACCTCCACTTTCCAGCGCCCCAGCAGCATGCGCATGCCGTCCAGGATCTCCTGGTCGTTGTCCACGCACAGCACGCGCAGCCCCGCCAGCGAGTCGCCTGTCCGAGGCGCGCTCTCGGCCGCCTGCACGACGTCGGCGCTGGCCGCGCGGGGCACGCTGATGGAGAACATGCTGCCGTGCCCGACGCTGCTGCGCGCGTCCAGCCCATGCCCTAGCAGTCGCGAGATGCGCTGGCAGATCGACAGCCCCAGCCCCAGTCCGTGCTCGCCCCAGTCGAAGGGCTGCTCGTAGCGGTGGAACTCCTCGAAGATCTGGCGCATGTGGTGCTCGGGAATGCCCGGGCCGCTGTCCCACACCTGCAGCTCAAGCAGCTCACCGCGCCTGCGCGCGCCCAGCAGGATCCGACCGTGGCGCGTGTAGCGCAAGGCGTTGGCGACGAAGTTCTGCAGCACCCGGCGCAGCAGGCGCCGGTCGCTGCGCACCGGCCAGCTGGCGGCGCGCACGCGCAGGTCCAGTCCGCGACCCGCGGCGATGGGTGCGTACTGCGCGGCCACCTCGCGCAGCAGGGCGCCGGCGTCGAAATCGCTGAGCTCGGTGTGCAGCCCGTCGGCGTCCAGCCGCGACACGTCGAGCAGGCCGTCGAGCAACTCTTCGGCCGCGCGCAGCGAGGCGTCGATGCGCTCGGCCAGGTGGCGCTGCTCGTCCGGCTCGGAGCTTTCACGCAGGGCCGAGGTGAACAGGCGCGCGGCGTTCAGCGGCTGCAGCACGTCGTGGCTGATCGCCGCCAGGAAGCGGGTCTTTGACTGTTGCGCGGCTTCAGCCTCGCGGCCGCGGTCGGCAACCCGCTGCTCCAGGGTTTCATTGGCTTCCAGCAGCGCATTCTCGGCACGCTTGAAGTCGGTGATGTCGTTGTAGCTGCTGACATAGCCGCCGCCCTGCAGCGGTTGGCCGTGCAGTTCGATCACGGTGCCGTCGCTGCGCACGCGCTCGAAGACGTGCGGCGAGCCCGCGCGCATGAACTCGATCCGCTTGGCCACCTGGTCCTC
>JBBSIY010000001.1:0-42159 GCA_038257785.1 Lysobacterales bacterium | reverse complement strand
TGCTCGGTACTTGGTCACCTTTTGACGCTGCCGCCGCCATCTCTCGCCGCCGCACTGCTTCAAGGGTCTGCGCGTCCATCATCCGCGCCGGGTTCTGCGACAGACCCGAGATCCGCGCGGACGCCAACATCAGCGCACCCGCCACGATCAAGCCCAAGGCAACTACCAAGGCGACCGCCGCAAGGCCAATTGAAAATGTGCTGAACGCCAACCAGATCGCGCCTACGGCAAGAACAAACAATAGCCAGGGCATGCCGCTCTCCTCAAACCAGATAGCGCGAAGTTTATCCGACCCTACAACACGGGCGAGAGCAGGCGCGCCGACGCTTCCGCCAGACGGCGCAGCGGATCGACTCGACGGGGCCGCGAGACCCGCCGCGAGCGGCTGAAGTCACGCTCAAACTCATGCGCCAACAGCTCGGTCATGCCGACGTCGTACATTGCCGCGCAGACCTCAAAGTTCAGACGAAAGCTGCGCTGGTCAAAATTGGCGCTGCCCACAACCGCGCAATCGTCATCGACCAGCAGGGTCTTGCTGTGCAGCATGCGTGGCTGATACTCGTAAATGCGGACGCCTGCCTCGAGTAGATCATCGAAGTATGAGCGTGCTGCAAACGTTACCAGCAGTGAGTCACTGCGTCGTGGCACCATGATGCGCACATCAACGCCGCGCAGAGCCGCGTTCGAGAGCGCGAAAAGCGCCGCTTCTCCCGGCACGAAGTAAGGCGTTGCCAACCATACGCGGCTGTGTGAACTCGCAATCGCATGAAGATAGAGCCGGTGAATTGGCTCCCATAGGCCCTCCGGCCCGCTGCCGACAATCTGCGTGGCGATAGCACCTGCAGCCATGGCGGGATAGAGATCGTCGTCCGCCAGAGGCCGACGTGTGGCGTAGGTCCAGTCTTCGGCGAACAGAGTCTGCAGCCAATTGACAACCTGTCCTTCGAGCCGAAGATGATGATCATGAAACGCGGTTGAATTCAGCCCTTCGTGTTCGTCCTCAGTGATGTTGATGCCGCCGACAAATCCGATGCAGCCATCAACGACGACGATCTTGCGATGCAGTCGTAGATTGAGCAACGGTCGCAGCGTGGCGAGCCGGAAGGGATGGAAGTACGTCACCTCGGCACCGGCTTTGCGCAATGCGGCGGTGTGCTTCTTCTTCAAGCTTGGCGAGCCGACAGAATCAACGAGCAAACGTACTTTCACGCCACGCTGCGCCGCACGCAAAAGAGAATCGAGCAGTGGCAGACCAACCCGATCAGGATCGAAAACGTAGTAGGCCGCATGCACGTGCTTTTGCGCCGCATCAATCGCCGTGTGCAGCGCCGAAAACGTCGCTTCGCCACCCGTGAGCAACTGTGCGTCGGTGGCGTTGGACACTGGCGATCCGGTTGCCGCGCGCAGCAGGCGTCCGAGCGTTTGCTTCCGCTGCGGCAGCCCTGCGTCCTCCGTGTCCTCAACCGATGGCGCTTGTTCGCCGTGAAGCGTGCGCACGCGCTGTCGACGCATGCGCTGCCGCTTGATCTTCTGTGGACCGAGATAGAAATAGATAAGAAAGCCCAACACCGGCAGTGCCGCCAAGGACAAGATCCACGACAGCGTCGACAGCGGCGGTCGCTTCTGGACGATGATCCACACGGCGAGCGCGATGATGTAGACCAACCAGCCAATTGACGCGGCCAGCGCCCATTCGTCCGGAATCGTTGGAAGGCTCATCGAGGACCAGTTAAATCTGCGCGAACAATCGGTCAAGTATAGGCAGGTGCTGCGCCACTTCCCGGCTGATCAGCTTTCGAACAGAGCCTCGGCGCGCTGAAACATCACCCAGCTCGTGGCTATGTATTTGTCGCGGCCCCTAGGCATATTGCCGCGATGGGTATGGGTGAACGCCGTCGGTGCGATCAGCAGGCTGCCGGTTCGCGGCGTGATCTTGCGCTGCTGATACAGAAACTCAGTTTCGCCTGCGGCAAACCCCTCGTTCAAATACATCGTCCACAGCAAATGTCGATGCAGCGGTTCGCAGTTGCGGTCCTTCGGGTAGAGCTCGCAATGCCAGTAGGGGTAGCCGCCATGATCTGCGGTGTAGCGCTGTAGATTGATATCGCCCGGCCGCAACAGCCGCATCAGAATCTGCCCGAGCTGCGCATCACTCATCGCTGCTATGTCTGCATCGCGCAATCGCCGCCGAGGTGCCCCACCGACGTCCTGATGCTCAACCATCAGCGGCGCGATCAGCGTGTAAGGGTAGCGTCTTAGGTAGGTCAACAAGCATGAAAACACCGCCAGATTCAGCTGCTGAACAGCATCTTCCCAACCCGGAAGCTCGTTCAAGGTGATGTCGCGGCTGTTCTTCAGCTCAGGCATCACGCCACCGCCCACCGTCCCCGCCACATCCTGACCGCTGGCCTCAAACCGTTGCACAAGTGCCGCGCACGCCTGCGGACTCAGTGCGTTGGGATAGAGCTCGATGAAGTCGGGTATGGACATGGTTACCAAATAGGTGACGGCGACGGGCCGCGGTCAACAATAGGAGGAACGCGGCTTAGGTGCTGACCAGCATCAACGCCGTTGGCTCCGCGCGCCAGCGCTTTTTGTGGCCAGCACGCCATCCAGCATGCGCTGGGTGCTGAAGCCTGATTTGGTCAGTCGCTTGCTCACTTCGCCGGGCACGTCGCGGCCGCTGGTTTTGGCGTTGGGGCTGCCGGTGTAGTGAAACAGCGGGGCATTGGGGCGCAGCACGCGGGCTAGCTGATCGTAGAAAGTCTGCGCGTAGAGTTCGCCGGCGATACCGAAACGCGGGGGGTCATGCAGGGCGGCGTCGAAACCGCCGGTTGGCAGGCTGTTGATGCGTTCCGCGATGTCGGCATGTTCTAGCTGTAAGCGTCCGCCGGCCTCCGCAGCATCAGGATCAGGCGACCACGGATTGTGCTGGCGCAGCCATAAGACGTTGGCGTTCTTCTCGACGCTATGAATACGCGTCGCACCCTCGGCGAGACAGCAGGCGGCGAAGTAGCCAAGGCCACCGCAGGTATCAAGGATGTGTTTGCCTTTTGGCTGCACCAGCGCCACTTTGCGCTGCGCGTCGGTATACGGAGAGATCTGCGCTGTCGGCAGCATCTTGATACCGTCGATTTCAAACGTCGGCGCGCCCCAATCGGTCGGTACCAGTTTGATCAGGGCACCCGCGTAGCGCTGCAACGGCACAAAAGCGGGGTCGTCCCAGACATAGATCGCGCGCGGCTTGAATGAGTCTGGGCGGGTGCCGTTCGGCCTTGCGGCATCCGGCCACGGCAACAAATGCCCGCGGTAAATCCAGCCATCGGCGCTCAGCTCGACGGTGGTTGTCGAGCGGCCGAGGTCGAACGAGCTGGTGTATTCAGCAGCGCCCGCATTGCGCGCGGCCAGCAGCCCTTCCGTCAAGGCGAGGGTCAGCCATGGGCCAAGATAGTGGGACATGGTGGTGTCGAGAGGAAACAGAGGCATACCGTATCAGCCCAAACGCCCGGCGTCAGAGCGCTAGCGTCTGAGCTGCCGCAAAAGCCTGTAACGTTTCGTGCATCAGCGGAAAGCGCTTTCGGCGCGTCTGCAGCGCAGCCAACTGAGCAACAGCCCATCGCTCAGACACATGAGGTAAGCCGAAGTAGTCATGCAGATCCAAGACATTCAGGGGCTATCCGTGGCGCTCGGCATCGGCTTGTTGATTGGCATCGAGCGTGAGCGCCGCAAGGGCGAAGGCGCCAACCGGGCGATGGCCGGCGTGCGCAGCTTTACGCTGCTGTGCTTGCTTGGCGCGGTGAGCCAGCTCGTCGATCCCATCGCGCTGCTAGTGGTGATGCTTGGCGTTGGCTTGCTGGTGGCGGTGTCCTATCGACGAAGCTCTCGCCTTGATCCAGGCATCACGACAGAGGTTACGGCGCTGCTGACCGTCATGCTCGGCGCTCTGGCGATGCGCGAGCCAGGGCTGGCGACCGCCCTCGGCGTGGTGGTGGCCGTGCTGCTAGACGCCAAGGCGCAAATGCACCGCTTCAGCCGCGATTTGATTGGCGATGATGAGGTGCGCGATGGTCTGTTGCTGGCGGCGTCGGCGCTAGTCGTTTTACCCCTGTTGCCGAATGAAGCCATCGGCCCGCTGCAGATATTCAATCCGTGGAAGCTCTGGCTGCTGGTCGTTCTGGCCATGGCAATTGGCGCGCTTGGTCACGTCCTTCTGCGTCTGTTTGGCGCGCGTTGGGGCGTTGTTCTGGCGGGCTTCGTCGCGGGTTTTATTTCATCCACCGCGGCTACTGCAGAATTTGGCCGTCGCGCGCGCGCCGCGCCCGAGCAAACCAAAGCAGCTGTATCAGCGGCGCTGATGGCAAGTGCGGCGTCCTTGTTGCTTTTTGTACCGCTGCTCGGCGCCGTGTCGCCGCAGTTTCTGCTGCATATCGCGCCAGCGTTAGCGACGGGACTGGCCGTGCTGCTGACTGCGGGATTGCTCGGCATTCGCTCTGGCATCGTTGACGTGGCGGCTGAGACCGGCAAGCGCCGCATGTTTCGCTTTCGCGATGCGCTGCTGTTTGCGGTCGCGGTCAGCGTGATCTTAATGGTGTCGGCGGCGCTCAATGCGTGGCTGGGTCCACGCGCGGTGTTGGCCGGCACAACCATCGCCGCACTTGCAGAAGCGCACGCGGCGGGCCTGTCCTTAGGCCAACTTGAGGCCAGCGGCTCCATCACGCAGTCGGTCGCGGTGTGGGGATTTCTTGGCCTGCTGCTCGCGAGCAGCGTGTCGAAAACGATCATCGCGTGGCTTAGCGGCGGCCGCGCCTACGGCCTGCGTATCGGTGCGGCACTACTGACCATGACGGTGTTCGCAGGGTCGGCGGTGGCGCTGCAGACAGCGCTAACGAACGGCTGATTGAGAGAGTGGCCGTGCAGCATCCTGGCGAGAACATACGGCCTTGGCCGTAGCCTGAGCTCGCCTGCGCGCACGCTGGCTTGGTGAGGCGGTAGGCGCTGAGTGCGACGACAGCGTCAATACGACCGCCGCGGCAGCGCGCGAAAAATCAGACCTCACCGAGGCAAACTAAATGATCCGCAGAGTGATCGCTTTCAGAACTGCTCGCGTGCGGTCGCGGGTGTCTAGCTTTTCGAGAATCTCGCTGACGTAGTTTTTAATCGTGCCTTCCGATAGATGCACGGCACGACCGATTTCTTTGTTCGAATAGCCGCCAGCGAGCAGCCGGAGGATGGCGATTTCGCGCTCGCTAAATGTATCGCTAGGTGGCGCTTGATCGCGATATGCAAAGCGCGCGCGCACCGGATCGCTGGGCACCGGAACCAGCAAGGTCTCTCCCGCAGCGACGCGGAGTATCGCCTCATGCAGATCGTCGGGCGAGGCATCTTTCAGCAAAAACCCCTGCGCACCCGCGCTCGCGGCACGCAGGGCGAGATCGTCTTCATCGAACGTGGTCAGCAGGATTACCGGTGTCGTGACGCCTGCTGCGCGCAGCGACTCAAGCATGCGAATGCCGTCGAGGCCCGGCATGCGGATGTCGCTCAGAATCACATCCACCGGCGCGTTGCCGATAGCATCGATGAGCGCCTGACCGTCGCCCGCCTCCACAACAACGTTGATGTTAGGCAGACTTTCAAGCAGCGCGCGCAAGCCCGAGCGCACCAGCGCTTGGTCATCCGCCAGAGCTAGCCGCAGCGCAGTCAAGCGCGGCTAGCAGGCAAGCTGGCGGTCAGTCGCAAACCGCCCTCGGGACTGTTATCTATCGACAGCTCGCCGCCTAGCCCTAGCAATCGCTCACGCATACCGCGCAGCCCGTGGCCGGGCCGCAGCGGATGCGCGCCTCTGCCGTCATCGCGCATGCTCAGCACAATGCGTTCGTCTATCCGCTGCAGGCGTAACCAGAGCTGGCTGGCGGCGGCATGCCGCGCGGCATTGGTCAGGCCTTCCTGCACGGTTCTGAGCAGCGCTTCTGCAAGCTCAATGCTGTGCAGCCGAGCATCGGCATCGATGTCGATGTGAACAGACGGTTTCGGAAACGGAGTCGCTAAGCGTTCAATTGCATCGCGCAGGTCGATGCCCTCGTGCTCGCGCATCTGCCGCACTACACCGCGCAGATTTTGCAGCAGGTCGTCAGCCAGTCCGGCACACAGCGATACCCGCTCTGCATCCGGCTGGCGAGGATCACGCGCGAGCACGCCAAGGTTGAGTTTGAGTGCGGTCAGCGCGTGGCCCGCCACATCGTGCAGCTCGCGCGACAGGCGCAAACGCTCGGCATCGCGCGCACTCTCTGCGAGGAGCGAGCGAGTGGCGATGAGATCGGCATTCACAGCGCGCAGCTCTTCACTCATCACTTCCGCGCGCCGCGCCGTCTGCATCACCAAGGCGGCAAACATTTGAAAGCTTAGGTAAGCGATGAAGGAGACCGCGATCCAGCGCGGCTGCCCCGATGACAGTGTGAAGATGATGATTGCGAAAGCAGTATTGAGCGCACCGACGCTTAGCCACAGCACTCTGCCGCGTAGACGCGATGCAAACATCGACACCGTAAGGATAAGCAGCGTTGGCGCAGCGGTCTGCGGCGCCAAGGCGCAAACCGTGAGCGCCATTGCAGCCAGTAGGGCGACCGTCCATGCAAAGGTGCGATCGGAGCGCTGATCACCGCTTGCCCCGAGCAGCATGAATGCCAGCAGGAAGACGATCATGCTGGCGCGCGCTGTCCAAGCGCGAATATCGTTGGCCGCTAGGATGCTGCCCATCGTCAACCAGACGGTGGCCCACGCGGCATAGGCCGCCAACATCAGCGGCGCTACCAGCTCAAGCAGTGACTGTTGCAGTGACCGTGTCATGAGCCGCAGCTTGCGTGCGACGAGCATCTACCCGCAAGCCATTGCGTGCAGAAAGTGACTTCTGGCACCCGCTATTGATGACGCCCGGCACCTCTAACGCAGCCGTTCGATGGCCACACTGAGGTCGTCATTCAAAGGAGCCTACGCATGACCGCCCATGGAATTACCGTCTTCACTCACGTAGCGGCCGGAACCCTGGCGCTGACTTTGTTTTGGATCAACGGCGTGATGAAGAAAGGCACGCCGCTGCATCGACGAATGGGTCAGGCCTATTTACTGTCGATGGTGGGAGTGATTCTCTCGGGCATACCACTGGTGTTTCGGCTGCTTGAGCTCGGCCAGTCAGTCGGCGCGATCTTTCTGACTTACCTGCTGGTCTTGGTCAGCAACAGCTGCTGGTGCGCGTGGCGCTCGGCTCGCGATCGCAGCGACTACCGCGTTTACTACGGCGGCATGTTTTGGTCGCTGGCTGTCATTACCGCCGCCAGCGGGATCGGCGTCATGATCACGGGGTTTCTGTTCAACGCCACGCTGCTGATGGTGTTCGGCAGCATCGGCGTGATCGGCTTGGTTCAAGCTGGATTCGCCCGCCGTCGCGCCCCGCATACGCCTAAGTGGTGGCTGCGCGAACACTACGGCGCAATGATCGGCAACGGCGTCGCCACGCATATCGCCTTCTTTGCGATTGGCTTGCGCAACGCGCTGCCGTGGCTTGATCCAGCCATCCAACAAAATCTTGCGTGGTTCACGCCGCTCACCGCCGCGTTTGTCGCGGGCTGGTGGCTGAATCGGAAGTATGGCTCCCCAGTTACCAAACACTTGCTGCCCGTAGCGCCCGTGTCCTCTATCCACGCGCACTAACTTTTTTTATGCGCCGAAGGACGGTTCGGCGGTAGTCGACAAAAACATGATGGTTACACCACGTCAGCCAACCGACGCCAGCAATGAGCCGGTAAATTATTTTATGAAAGCAGCGTTTCGTGTCGCCTTGGTAACGCTTTTACTCGGAGTGCTGTGGGTTTTGGTGGTCTTTTTCGGCACTTCGGAAGGCTGGTGGACGCGACCACTTGCGCCGCGTGGTGATACGGATGCGTTCGTGGACGCCGCGGTCAAGCTCGTCGATTCCAGCAACAAAGGCAACGCGGTGTTCGCCTTGCTCGACAGCGGCTCTGTGTATGCAGTCCATGCCCGTTCGGTCGGCAACCCTGTTGACGACGACACGGTGTTTCAGACCGCTTCCCTCAGCAAATGGATCACAGCGTGGGGCGTCATGGCGCTCGTTGAGCAAGGCAAGCTTGACCTAGATGCCCCCGTCAGCAGCTACATCACACGGTGGACGCTACCGCCAAGCAAATTCGACAACAGCCAAGTGACGGTGCGTCGCTTGCTCAGCCACACGGCCGGACTGACTGACGGTCTTGGCTACGCCGGCTTTGCGCCCAACGCTACCGTGCCATCACTAGAAGAAACCCTGCGCGCGGCGGATGCGGACGACGGCGTCAATGGCACCATTGCGGTTGGCTACGAGCCCGGATCCGAGTGGAGATATTCTGGAGGCGGCTACGCCATCCTTCAGCTTGTGATCGAAGAAGTGAGCGGCGAGTCGTTCGAGGCGTATATGCAGCGCGTCGTCCTTAAGCCGTTGGGCATGCTCAGAACCACGTTCAGCTGGGCGCCGGGAGAGGGATCGAGACTGGCGACCTTCTACGACGTGGACTCGAAGCCAACGCCTCACTTCCGCTATTCCGTCGCGGCAGCGGCGTCGCTTTACACCTCGGTTGCCGACCTCACGCGTTTTGTCCAAGCAAACGTTCCCGGACCGAAGGGCGAGCCAACCGGACGTGGCGTGCTGACGCAAGCAACGATCGACGAGATGCGGCGTCCGCATGCGACTAAGTTTTCGGAAGACATCTGGGGCTTAGGTACCAGCCTTTATGCGAGCAACAGCGCGGGTGGTTTCATCGTTGGCCACGACGGAAACAGGCGTTCGCCTGCGCTCAACTCGTCTGCACGTCTTAACCCAGCGACGGGCAACGGCATCGTCATGCTTGAGACGGGAACCCCACTGCTCGCCACTCGGCTGGCGGGCGAGTGGGTCTTCTGGGAAACGGGACGAGTGGATTTCCTCGCGTTCGCCATGGCGGCACCGGGGATGCTTCGTACGATGGGTCTGGGGTGTCTCGTGATCGTTTTGGCCGTGCCCGCAATCGCTTGGTCGAGGCGACGTAAGACGAGGAGTCGCGCCGTCAGGTGAGGTCTAGATTCAACAATTGCGTGGCGGTTGCTCGACCATTGCGGCGCAATCTACCTTGCGGTCATGCGCCTCAGCGCGCGGTCAGGGCGAATCAATCAGCTGCGATGAGTTAGCGCGGTTGCAAATCGCGCCCGCCCGCTCTACAAATCCCAAATCCCAAATCCCAAGGCACTGCTACACGTCGCCGTCGTTGCTCCAGCCTTCACCCGTGCCGCGATTGAACGCCTGATCGGTAGCTAGAACGCTGCCGGCGGGAATCGAATCTTGCTTTGCCAGCTCGCTGTAATAGGGAATGAAGTCCGGGCGGGTGGCGTCGAACAGCTGCTCGAAATCGTTGATGACGAAATAGGTCTTCTGGAACGTATCGATGCGGTAGCGGGTGCGCATGATGCGCTTGAGATCAAAGCCAATCCGGTTGGGTGCAGTGCTTTCCAAACAGTGAATCGACTCGCCCTTGCTGCTGAGAATGCCGGCACCGTAAATACGCAGTCCGTCGGTTTCTTGAATCAGTCCGAACTCAACCGTGTACCAGTACAGCCGGGTGAGATTGACCAACGCCTCACTGCCGACGCCGTGCGCCTTGACGCCGCCGCGACCGTAGGCCGCCATGTAGTCGGCGAAGACCGGGTTCATTAGCAGCGGTACGTGACCGAACAAATCGTGGAATAGGTCGGGCTCGGCGAGGTAGTCCATCTGATCAGGACGGCGTATCCACCAGGTCACCGGAAACCGTCGGTTGGCCAGATGGTCGAAAAAATCGAGCTCCGGCAGCAGACCTTCAACGCCGATGATCTGCCAGCCGGTGCTCTCACGCAGCAGCACGTTCAAATCCGAAAATTTCGGAATCGCCGCATCAGACATCTGCATGGCGTCCTGCGCGTCGATGAAGGCGCTGCAGGCGCGGCCAACCAGCAGCTCACGCTGACGGCGAAACAGCTCACCCCACACCTGGTGGTCGGTGGCGGTGTAGGTGTCCCACGGCTGCTCGACGACATTGGTGGTGTAAAGGGGCACGTAGCCCTTGTCGGTCATCTGATGTTCGACACGCTGCGCGTTGTTCATGGCTATCTCCCCACGTAGAGGTGCAGCTTAGCGCTGCTGTGGATCATGTGGTGGCTGCAGCAGGCGCGTCCGCCATGGCGCGCTGATGAATATGCACGTCGCGCTGTGGATACGGAATGCTAATGCCCTCGCGATCAAAGGCCTTTTTGATCTGCTCGGTCAAGCTGCATTTAGTCAATAGAAAATCACCGTTGTTGACGTGGCAGCGGATGCCAAGATTGACGCTGCTTTCCGCCAGTTCGTACACCAGAACCTCTGGCGCCGGCTCAGCCAGCACTCGCTTGTCGTCGGCGATCACCGCCAGCGCCGTTGCGCGCGCGGCATCAATATCGTCGTTGTAACCGATGCCGATGATCAGCTCAATGCGGCGGGTGATCGACGGGGTTAAATTGATGATGGCATCGTCGGTAATCAGACTGTTCGGCAGTACAACCGTCTGGTTGTCAGCGCCGCGCAGAACGGTTTGGAAGATGCTCACCGCCTCGACCTTGCCCGTCTGGCCGGCGATGTTGACGAGATCACCTACGCGGAACGGCTTGAGCGATACCAGCATCACGCCAGAGGCGATGTTCGAGAGTGAATCTTTCAACGCCAGACCAATCGCCAAACCGGCAGCGCCAAGCGCGGCAACCATTGAGGTCATCGGTACGCCGACAAACTGCAGGATCCCGAGAAACAGCACCACCAGCAGCGCGATGTAGACGACCTTGCGCAGAAACAAAACGGCGGTGGGTTCGACATCCGCACGTGATAAAGCGCGCTCGCTTGAGCCGGCAATCCACTTCGCGACCCGCAGGCCAATCAATAGGCCCAGCAGCGCGCCGCCCAGTTTGAGACCCACTAACAACCCCAATGCAGTCAGCTGACTGAACCCTTCGTCACCCAAGTTTGCCCACCACTCAGCCATCTCATCCTCCAGTGTCGTTGTCGCCGATGGGGTCGGTATTCACCATCGGTGTTCAGCTAGACACCATAACGAGAGGTGCCTGAGGATCGCGTTAAATCGCCATTTGCGTTCAGTACGTGATCCGTAAGTAGCTCGCGCCAGCCACAAAAAAAGCCGGGCGAATTACCTCGCCCGGCTTTGAATGACTCGCAATGAAAGCGGATCGGCTACATGCGACGGCGCATCGCGGCAAAGCCGAACAGGCCGAACATCAGCGCCAGCAGCGCCAGCACGCCGCGATCAACCGTAGGAATAACCGTTGCCGTTGTCGTAGCTGCTCCGTTGCCAACCGTTACATTGCCGGTCGCCGCGTTGTTGGCAGGCGTTGGGTCGTTGGTAGCCGATGATGCCGTGGCGGTCGCAGCAGCGGTGCCGATGCTCTCGCGATAGGCGATTACGTTGACCGAGCGGCTGCTGCCGTTGGCAGTGACGCCTGCCCACGTGCAAGACACCGTGCCCGTGCTGCCAACGCTGGGCGAGGTGCAGACACCGCCCATGCTGGGGGTAGCGCTGGAGAACAGCACGCTGGCACCGAGCACCACGTCGATCTGCACATTGCTAGCGTCGCTTGGACCGTTGTTGATCGCAGTGGCGACATACGTAATGGCCGCGCCCGTTGTTGCCGGGTTTGGCGAAGCGGTCAAGGTTAGCGCCAGATCGGCACCCGCAGCGACGGCCGTGGTCGCGGTCGCGGTATTGTTTGCCGGCACGGTGTCGACACTGCTTGAGCTGCCGGTGGCCGTCGCGGTCAAGGCGCCGACCGCTGAATTGGCCACCATGACCGATGCTGTCAGCACGCGCGCCGCACCGCTAGCGGTTGCGCCCGCCCAGGTGCAGCTGATGCTGCCGCCGCTGCCCACCACCGGCGCCATACACGTGCCTCCCGCGCTGGGGGTGGCCGACAAGAAGGTCGTGTTGGCTGGCAGCGGTAGGCTCACCGCGATGTCTTGCGCAATAGCCGGGCCGTTGTTGGTCAGGGAAGCGGTGTAGCCGAGCGTGCCGCCGGCCGCCACAGGGTCTGGCGTGTCCATCAAGGTGACAGCCACGTCAGCGCTTGCCGCGGCGACAGCCGTTGTGGCCGTTGCCGTATTGTTGCCCGGCGCTGGATCAGTGGTCGCCGAGCCCACGGTCAATGTGGCTGACAAGGGTCCCGCGGTTGCAATACCGACCGCTGCGACGACGCTGACCGAGCGCGGAGCCGCCGTGGTGGTGGCACCCGCCCACGTGCAGTTGACCGTTCCGTTGCTGCCGACGCCCGGATTAGTACAGACGCCGCCGGCCGAAGGCGTTGCCGACACATACGTGGTGCCCGCTGGCAGCGGAAGCGCAGCAGTAACCGTCTGCGCGTCACTCGGACCCGCGTTAGTGGCCGTCGCCGTGTAGGTCAAATTGCCACCTGCGGTGACCGGGTCGGGCGTGTCGGTCAGCGTCGCGCCAAGGTTGGCACTGGCGTCCAGCGAGTCGGTGTCGGTGGCGCTGTTGTTGCCAGGTGTCGGATCGGTGACGCTGCTCGCCACCGTGGCGGTGTTGGTTAGCGTACCCGTCGCCGAAGCGGCAACTGCGCAGCTAGCGGTGTACGTGGTCGAGCCACCCGCGGGCAGATTCACGGTGTCGTTGATGTTGCCGCTGCCCGCCGCCGTGCAGGTACCAGTTCCCGCCCCGACGCAGGTCCAGGTGCAGGTCAGTGGTGCCGGGAAGGTATCGGCAACGGTGGCATTCGGAACCGGATCCGGGCCCGTATTGGACGCCGTAATCGTGTATGTGACGGAACCGCCAGGTGTAGCAGTGGTCACGCCGTCCGTCTTGGTAATTGCAAGATCGGCGGTTACCGCTCGGCAAGCAGTGACGCTGACGTCGTCGATGGCGGCACCGGCAAAGTTGACCGTAGTGTCGCTGGTTAGGTTAAACGCCAGCTCCATATTTTGACCCGCCAAAGCGTCAGCGCGGGCAGTGAACTGGCCCCAGCCAGCGGACTCTTGCAGCGTGACCGTTGGGTTGCCGACCGCGTTGGTCATGGTCGCCCCGAGCCACTCAAACAAGCGGGCAGGAGTCGCTCCGCCGACCTGCTGCGCGGTGACGTTGAACAGGTCGAATGACGCTGACTCCATCTGATACTTCTGCGCCCAGCGCACGACTACCGGCGCTGACAAGCCGGCCAAGTTGATCGCCGGTGATAGCAGAGTTTGATTGCTGCTCACGTCATAGGTGTTATCGAGATCGGTAGCGAAGCAGCCCGTGCCGCTGTTGCAGGTGGTGATCGGTGCAAAGCTCGGCGTACCCACCTCCCACTCATTCGCGGTGCCGCTGCTGATGAAGCCTGCAGCGCCTGTTTCGAAATCAGTAGTGAACACGGTTTGCTCAGCAAAGCCAACCGGGCAGACTGGCGGCGGTGGCGCTTCGCAGACGGTCATGCTCCAGCCGGTGAGGTTGCCGCCGTCACCTGTTGCGTCATCGCGCAGATCCAACGTCCAAGTACCGCCAGCGTCTTGCCCATCGAACCATCCCAGCGAAAAATTCAACTCGGGACGAAGGCGCAGACCTCTTACGATCGTGAAAGCGGGAGGAATAGCGGCTTCATCGTCGAAGACAAGATCCATCTGCGCTTGTCCGCCGACGGCGGCATTCCCGATATCGGTAAACATGCCCACCACGTTGCCACCTGGGGAAATCAGCGAGACATCCAAATCCTGCATAAACGTATGGTTGAGCTGGATGGACACATCCAAATCAGCAATGCGCGGATTGCCCGGAATGGTCAGAGTTGAGGTGCTGATAGACGGGGCAGCGTCAGAAATTACTACCGGCACATTGGTGCTGGTGTAAGTGGTGCATGAGCCACCCGCGAAAGCGTTGAGCGCCGGCAGCACGCTGACGCTCAGTTGATAGGTAAAGGTCGGGCCACCGACCCCAACGACCGCCGTGTCCACATACGCGACGTAGGTACCGGTGTTCTTGACGGTCAAAAACATGGCTTCCGACAGCGGATTAGTCGCTGAGCCCACGCTGGCATCATTCGCAACGAGGATTTGGTTGTCAGCATCGCCAAACAGGCCGAGACCCACACGCGGGTTCCACTGCACGTTATCGCGCTCGGGGTCGCCGTCAAGACTCAAGAAAATCGTGTCGCCCGCGTTGGCAGTGAAGCTGTAGAAGTCGGCATCGGTGGTGGTGCCGCGCGCACCGCTTACCCAGCCGCTGGCAGGCAATGGGGTGGCCGTCACCGTCGTGTCGTTAGGCTCGACTTCGGCAACAGGCGCACCGCTGCGCAGCTGCACATGAAGGTCATACGGCCGAATCTGAGCGGTGGCCGTTCCGCCTCGCACTTCAAGAAAGTAGGTGCCTGCCGATGGAATCGACGCGCCTGCGATAGATGAAGACGATGCCCCGAACGTGCCGTCGTTTAGGTCGGTCTCGATCAGCGTCGACCCGTCGGTTGCATACAGACGAAGCTGGCTGTCGGTCGAGCCGCTGGCGCTGGCGGACGTCATCGTCGCGGCATACACGCGATCACCCGCCGCAGCCGTGAAGCTGTAGAAATCAACGTCGCCGTTGCCGAATACGTTGCCGGTGATCTTGCCTAAGCCACTCGCATTCAAGGTGAGTGGCGTCGCTGACCCGAACACGCCATTGGGCTCGACTTCGGCCGTTAGGCGGGAATCGATATTGAACAGCGGTCCTGGCGCTTGCGCGCCGCTGACCGTGACGCTGGGCTTGCTGTCTGCACTGTTAGGCGCTGGCGCAGGGCCCTTGGTGTCAGTTGCGACGCCTGCCTCAGAGAGCTGGTACGGCGCGTTTGGCGTGGCTAAACCAGCAGCAGTAGTCAGCAAGAACAGCAGTAGACCGCTGGCGATCTGTGAGGCACGGCGACGCGCTAGCGCCTCCGTATAGGTGAGGTGGGCGACGCGCATCAGCTGTGTCCTTGTTGGTCGGCAGACCCCCTGCCGATCCGCGCAGCATAGGGCAAACCCTTTGCCGGTGCACCGGCTCGCAAACATCCGCACTATTGGAGGGTGGCGGTTTTTGTCAGAGATTGTCTTGAGGACGGGAAATGTCCGGATCGACGCCGTTCATGCGTATGGTTGGCTTTACAGCCCTATTTGAGGTTCCCCCAATGCGCTTTGCACCGCGATTGCTGCTTCTTGCCGCCGCCCTGCCCGCCACGGCGCTGGCCGGCGAAAACCTGATGCTGGTGCTCGACGCATCCGGATCGATGTGGGGACAGATCAACGGCCGCAGCAAGGTCGAAATTGCACGTGAGACGGTTGCCGGCGTGGTGCAGGGCTGGAACCCTGACAACGCGCTCGGCCTTGTCGCCTACGGGCATCGACGGAAGGGCGACTGCGCCGACATCCAAACGCTGATTCCGCTCAGCCCTCTGGATGCCACTGCGTATATGAAAACCGTTAATGGTTTGAATGCGCTGGGCATGACGCCGCTCTCCGCCGCCGTGCAGCACGCCGCCGAAGCGTTGAAGTCATCCGAACAAAAGGCCACGGTCATTCTGGTTTCAGATGGTGAAGAAACCTGCAATCTTGATCCGTGTGCTGTCGGTGCAGAGCTGGAAAAGGCTGGCGTCGACTTCACCGCGCATGTGATCGGTTTCGATGTCAGCAACCCGCAGCATCAAGCGCAGCTTCGCTGCCTGGCCGAGAACACCGGCGGGCGCTATTTCAACGCACGCGATGCGGCAGAGCTGGGCAATGCCATCACCGGCGCCGTAAACGCCAGCACGCAGCCTGCACTGCCGCCAGCTCCCGCGGCTCTAAAAGCAGGCACGCCGATTGCAGCCGGTGCTGACTTTGAGGTGACCTGGAGCGGGCCGGCGGATCAAGGCGATTTCATCGGCGTCTTTTCGAAGTCCGGCGAGCGCACACAGGAATTGACCTACGCCTACGCGCGCAAAAATGACGCAGGCAATGGCGAAGGCGTGGTCAGCATTCGCGCGCCGGCCGACGCCGGGAGCTACGCGCTGCGCTACGTCAGCCCGGTGCGCAAGCAGCCAAAGCTCGCTGAAATCGCGATCGAGGTGGGCGAGGTGGAAGCCAGTATCGAAGCAGCCGCCAGCGTGCCGGCGGGCATCGATATCACGATCACCGCGCGCGGTCCGCAGGGTCGCGGCAACTGGGTAGGCTTTGCCCCCAAGGGCAGCGCACCCAGTGCCTACCTGAAGTATCGCTATGTCAAAGATGTCGAGGTAAATGACGGCGCGATGACGATCACTCTCACCCCGCCGGCTGAACCTGGCGAGTACGAGCTGCGCTACGTCATCAATGAGCGCGAGCGCGTGCTGGTCAGCCGGCCGATCACCATAACGGCGGCAGGCGCGTCAGTCAGTGGGCCAAAAACCGCGATGGCTGGCGATACGGTCACCGTCGAAGCAAGCGGCCCGGAAGATGACTCTCACTGGATCGGCTTCGCGCCGGCCGGAAGCGATCCGGGTACCTACCGCGATTACGACCGTCCGCAGGGCCCAACGTCTAAGCTCAGCCTGATGGCGCCTAGCGAGCCCGGCGAGTACGAGCTGCGCTACGTGTTAAACGAGCGAGAAAAAGTCATCGCCAGCCAGCCGATCACCATCACTGCCGCGATTGCAACGCTCGATGCGCCCGCATCGATCACCGTCGCTGGGGCTGTGTCGGTGGCGTTCACTGGCCCGCGCCATGCTCGTCACTGGATTGGATTTGTGCCGCGTGAGGGTGACGGCAGCACGTATTTCGGATATGCGCAGTTGCCGGCTACTGGCGAGAGCGTCAATTTAAGCGCACCGAATGAAGCAGGCAGTTACGACTTAGTGTTCATTGTTGATAGCAAAGTCGTGACGCGACGCGCGATCGAAGTCCAGTAAATCGGTTTATCACATGCCTATGATGCAACTCCGCTATGGAGAGGCATGACGCGCCATGAATGAACTTCAAGGGAGAGCCCCGGCCGTTACATCGTCAGCGATGGAGGCGGCCGGTCTGCTGGTCGCAGTGTCTGCTGTGCTCGTGTGGTCGGCGATCGCACCAGTGGATCGCCTGACGTGGGCGCTGGAGGTGATCTGGGTGGTGGCGGCGATACCGCTGCTCATCGCCACCCGCCGCCGCTTTCCGCTGACGCGCCTGCTGTATTGGCTGATCACGATTCACTGCATCATTTTGATTTATGGCGGCAAGTACACGTATTCGCTCACGCCGCTGGGTGATTGGTGGCGCGAGATGTTTGAGCTATCGCGCAACCACTATGACCGGCTAGGTCACTTGGCGCAGGGCTTCATACCGGCCATTCTGGCGCGCGAGCTGCTCCTGCGAAAAACGCCTCTGGTACCCGGCGGCTGGTTGTTCTATTTGGTCTGCGCAGCGTGCCTGTCGTTTAGCGCTTTTTTCGAGTTTATTGAATGGTGGGCGGCGCTAATTATGGGCGGCGAAGCCGACGCCTATCTGGCGACACAGGGCGATGTTTGGGACACCCAGTGGGACATGTTTCTTGCCCTGTGCGGGTCGATCATTGCGCAGCTGACCCTGACTCGATTGCACGATCGCCAGCTGGGCGTGGCTAGCCGTCGCTAGTGGGACGCGGCGGCGCTTCATCCACTGGCGCAAGCCAGCCGCGATAGTGCACCAGCAGGCCGATGCCGAGCGGTGCGTGAATAGCGATATCGAAGCGAAAGCGCTCGTCCTCAACGTATTCGCGGGCGCGGCTTTCAGGCAGCAGTAAGCGCGGCAGCGGGATGCCGCACAGCCAGCCGCGACGCAGCGGATAGCAGAGTGCGCCGCCTTCGACGTACAGATCTAGCTCAAAAGCGAACGGGCCAAAACGCTCGACGATGCGGCCTTCGGCTAGCGATAAGTCCGAACGAAAAGATTGATCGCCGAACCTGCGCTGCCAGCGCTCGCCATCTCTGCGCCGCGTCTTGACCACTTCAACGGCAACATCATCGACCGCAGGCGGAAAGCCAAAAACGCTGGAGATACAGCGCGCGATTGGGCCATGTCCGCGCGTCACCGCTGCGCGCCCGGCAAACGTAAGGCAGCCAAACACGGCGTGACTCTCGCGCACCCGCTCTGGCAGCTGCGGCCAATCAATTCGGCTGACGCCAGCAAACAGCGCGTGCAGCCATTGCTCGCTGCGTAAGCAATCAATATCTAGATCAGCCATCGCCGCTTCAGCTGCCGAAAGTGACACCTCATCAAGGCAGGCGCGAGCACCGGGTGCAGGTGCTGCACCTTTTAGGATGGAACGCGCCGCAATCGCCGGAACAAACGGTCCGACGCCGCGATCTGCGCGCAGCGTCCACGTTCGCTGAAGTCGCGCCGACCAAGGCGTATCAGCAAGCCGACCCGTGACCTCCACCACCATTCCGCCACGCGCGCTGCCAAACGGCCACAGCAGCACGGCAGCCCAGCGCACGCTGGTGAGTAACCACGGGCGTAAGGCGAACGGCCAGCGCGCGCGAAGTGCAGAAAGCAGCGCCAAACCCCAGTTCATCACGCGGAGCTCTAGCCCCGCGCGAAAGCTTACCGAGCGCGCGTTAAACCGAGTGGGAAACAGATCCAGATCCGGCACGCCAATTAACCAGGCGCGCCGCCTGCCCCAGTCGCCCAAGAAAAAGTCGCGTGGCTTGCTCCAGCCGCGCATCGCTACCCATCGACCGCCCTGCCAAATGCGCCTAGGCGCGCCGCATTGGCCGACGATGCTGGCAATCACCGATGGTCCACGCGGAGCTCGATTGCCCGGCAGGATGGCGCTGTCTATTTGCTCGATCGACACGAAATCCTCAGACAGCGCGCGAACCGCCGCTGCCGAAAGCGCCGGTACGCTGGATACACCGCTCAAGGCATAGCAGCCGCGTTTGCGCGCCGCGCCGTCGAGCTGACGTATGCCCGCGCAGAAATCCGCATCGTCAGACAGATCGAGATAGTGCATCCCGGTGGCGATGCAGTCGCTAGGCAGCCGATAGGGTGCATCGCCGTAGCTCTGAAAGGGTCCAGCGGCGTCGATCAGCACATCAAGATTCAAGCTGGCGATGACGGCGAAGTCGCCAAGGCGGTCGAACCGAATGGCATGCGCGTTGAGCGTGGCTGCAAGCGCGTTAGCGCGCTGCTCGCTGCGGCCGGCTATCCATACGTCGTGACCATCGCGAACCAGCAGCCGCACCAGTCGCTCGCCGAACGCGCCGTAGCCGCCGACGACGATGATCCTCATTGATCAGTGATCCCGATCAGCCTTGCGCGCAGTCCCGGCGCGGGCATCGCGCACAAATCCGCTCGGCCAAACCAGCGATAGCGGTTGCGCGCGACCCAGCGATACAGCCTGCTGCGCCAGCTTTTTGGCAACGCCAGCAGAACAACCAGCGAGCGACCCGGCAAACCGCAGTGGCGGCCAAGTCGAACGACCGCGTCGAGCTCGTGATAGGCCACGCCGTCGTCCAACAGTAGCCACGACTCGGGGTCGTCCGCGCGCATGCCGTAGTGCGCCATAAGCGCGCTTCCGAGCGATGACTGCACGGTGCAAATCCGCACGCGCTGGCTGCGATCAAGACGGTCGATCATGCGCGCCCCGGCGCTGCAAAGCGCGCAGTGCCCATCCATCAGCGCAATCGGAAACTGATCATCGAACGACTCAACGTTCGGATCGTCGCGATAGCTGTGGCGGGTAAACGTCTGCGGCATTTGACCGCATGGTAGCCCGCCGTAATCCGGTGCCGGCTGTGCCAAACAAGCGCTATGCCTGAGGAAGCAAGGTCGCAGGCCGTCCCGCACCCATCGGCAATGGCAGCGCCACCTGCCTCGAGTCGGCAAGCTCCGTGCGATTGCGGCCGGCCTCCTTGGCGACGTACAGCGCGCGATCTGCGCGTCGCAGTAGATCACTGAAGCTGCCGTCTTCAGCGCTCAACACCGCCACACCTTGTGAAATAGTGACGCGCTGTTCGCCCGCGTCGAGCTTGAGCGGCGCATCGCACAGCGCCCGACGCAGGCGTTCGGCGGCCAGCATAGATTTCTCTTCGTCACTGTCGTCGAGCAGCATCAGAAACTCTTCACCACCGAGTCGCCCGAGCGTGTCGTCGCTGCGCAAGCTGCCGCTCAAGCGCTCAACGGCAAGACGCAGCGCTTGGTCGCCCACGGCATGGCCGAACGCATCGTTCAGACGCTTGAAGTGGTCGATGTCGATGACGACGACGGCACACGGCGAACCGCGCCGCCGAGCGCGCGCAAATGCGCGAGTGCCGGCGTGCTCGATGGCGCCACGATTCAAAATTCCGGTGAGGAAATCGATCGAGGCGCTGCGTTCAAGCTCCGCACGCATGCGTTCGGTACACAGCAGCAAAAAGCCATAGCTCGCCATCAGCGGCAGCAGCGCGCCGGTGGCAAACGTAGCTGCCTGCAGCGGGTTGCTGTCCAACGCGCCAGCGGCTGTATCGGGCAACACTAAGGTGTGCACCGTGCGCACGCACAGCACGAGACACGCGATGACAAAAACAATGCCGGTCACGCCCTGCGCCGCTGGTCTCTGGCGGCGCGGCACGCGCAGCAAAACGTGCGCACTGAGCCCCGCCATCCACGCCAGCATCATTGACGAGATCACTGTACGCAGATCGATGCGATCAACGCCGTAGGTAAAAATCAGCGAGCCAACGGCAACGACGAGCACCGCCAGGGACGTCTGCAGCCGCGGCTCTGGGCGCTCCATCAACCGGTACAGCGAGCGCAAGAAATCCGTAAACGCGATGATGATGACGACGTTTGCCAAGTTGATCGACAGCAGATCGTGCACCTGGCCGCGCAGCGCCAACAGCGCAAACCCAAGCGGCAGCAGCACGTTGCCTCGCAGCCAGAGCAATACGGCAGGCCGCAAGAGTGGCGATATGTCGCGACTAACGGCGGCCAGCAGTAAACCCAACAGCAGCGATGCCATTGCGCCGATCAGCAGTGCAGATTTTGGGTCAATTTGGATACGATCCTTCCCGCTGTTTGCGCCCACCCATTAGCTTGTACCCGAGTGTTGATCAAGACAAGCAAAGTTCACCGACTGTGCGGAACGCCTGTCTTCGACTAATGTTGATCACCTGCACCTATAGACACAGAGATGGCCGACATGATGTCAGCACAGCGGATCACCACCTGGCGAGGTTGGCTAAGTGCGTTCACGCTGGCCTTGGTGGCGACTGCGTCGGCGCAGACCAAGCCAGTCGCGATAAAGGTTGAGTTGGTTGGATCGAGTCGTTTACTGCTTCGCTTCGATACACCGATGCAGACCTGGGACAACCAGCCCGAGCCGGCGCGGCTCACTCTTAAACCTGCTGCCGACAACACCTGTCATTGGGCATCCGATACGCAGCTAGCCTGTGAGACCGCGACCCCGTTGCGCGATGCGACGCTCTACCAGATGCGTCTCGCTGCCGGGTTGCGGACCCAGGGTGGTCAGACGCTCGGTGCCCGGACGATGAGTGTGGAAACGCCGCGCGTCGAGGTGCAGATCAGTTCGGTCGCGTGGGGTGTGGGCGTACCCAGACTGGGCGTGTACTCGCGGGTGAAGTTTGAACCGACCTCATTGCAGGCGCATCTGCAGCTGCAAGTTGACGGTAAGCCTATCCCGACGCCGGCGCTGTCTACCGTCCAGCTAGGTGACTCCGGCTATTACGGTCATCGATTCGAACTCGATGTCTCAGCGATTCCCGGAGCCGATCGCGTGCTGAGCGTCGCCATAGTTCCGGGCGTAAAGGCCGTCGATGGGCCGCTGCTTGGCCTGCAGCGACGCGTGTTAGGTCGCTATCTGCTGCGCGGTTCGCCGCGAGTCAGCGAGCTGCGCTGTGTTGATATTGATGGGCCACGCGTCGACGAACCAAAGGCAAGCGAGATCAGCGTTCGCTGTCGGCCAGAAGCGCCGATGCAGCTGGAGTTTTCGCATCCGTTGGATCAGCCATCGCGTGAGCGCCTGCAGCAACGGCTAGCAGCGCTGGCGTCAGCCGATGAAGTCGCGTGGCCGCGGCCTTATGGCTACTACTCAAGGGTCGATCGTGATGACCTGCAGTCGCCAGGCGGTGTCACGGTTGAGCTGCCGACGCTGCAACCAGGCACGACATATCAGCTGGCCCTGGATGGTCTTCGTCGCGAATCCGACGGCGCCGCATTTCCCCCACTATCGATCTGCATCGAGACCACCGATGCGCTGCCGCAGCTGCGCGCGCGGCATGAGAAGACGCTGCTGGCCGACGCTTCCGCCCTCTCCTCAGTGGTCGAATCGGTCAACCTCGATGCAGTTGAACTGAGTGTCGAGGCACTCGCCAACGACTGGCAACGCGACGCCCATCGAATCGCGCGTCATGCCTCAGTCAACCAATCGCAACCGGTGACGCCGGCCGCCGCCGTACGCGCGCTGTCAGCTCGGGGCTGGACGCGGTTGTCCGTCGGACCTGGCAAAGCGCCGCCCGGCCATTGGAACTCGAACGCCATCGAACTTGCCGCGCCGGCGTTTGATGTCAGCGTCGTGACGACATCGCGGCAGGTCCTTGCCTGGATCACTGAGTGGCGGTCAGCCCAGGCAATTGCGGATGTTGAAATTGAGCTGCTTTGGCTGCCGCGCAGCGACAAGGAGCCGGAAGTTTTGGCCCGCGGGCGCACCGATCGGCAAGGGCTTGCACTGCTCACCCTGCCGCCGAATACCGTGATTCCCACGACCGAGTGGTGGCTTCGGGCGCGCTCGACCACAGCTGGCGAGGTAAGAGATGCGGTGCTGCCGTTTGGACAGTCAACTTCGTGGATGCCGCTGGGCACCGCGCCGGAGATCGCGACTTGGGGCGTGACGGATCGACCTTTGTACCGCGCGGGCGAACAGGTCAGCTATCGACTTTGGCAGCGTGATGTCAGCGGCGCGCGCTGGCAGTCAGTTGACAAGGCGTCGGTAGGTTTGCGTTTGCACAACGAGAGCGACGACAAAACGATTCTGGACTGGACGCTTCAGGCATCGGCCAATGGCGCGTTGGCGGGGATAGTCGATCTACCCAAGCACCTAACCGATGGCACCTACTGCGTCGGTATCGCCGCTGACTATTCCACAGAAGGCGCGTGCTTCTACGTTGGCAGCTTTCGCAGCCAGGACATGTGGGCGCAGGTGGTGAGCGAGGGCCGCGTTCTGCGCGATAGTGATCGTCTGCAGGCAACGCTCAGCGCAGGGTATTACTCCGGCGGTTCAGCGGCGGGAGTGGCGGCAGAATCACTGGCGGTAACGCTGTCGCCATTGAGTCTCGAGCAAGCCTATCCCGAATTCTCGAACTTTAGCTTTGTCGATGTAAATACGCCGGACTCTGACAGCCTCGGATTGAAGATCGATACCCGTGCGCAAAGTTTGGACGCCGATGGGCAAGCCTCTATTGATTTGCCGATTGTGTTTGAAGGTTCTGCTAAAGAGATCGAAAAGCGCGCTGCGTTCGGCACGCTCGGCATCGAGTTTCAGGCTGCGCCTGAAGATCGCGACGGCACCTACGCCTACAGCTCGAATCGGCGCTACGCGCGCTATCCAAGCTACGTCGGTTTGCGAACCGATCCCGCGTGGTTCGACGCACGGCAGGCGGTGAAGCTCGAGGCTGTAGTGATCAGCGCATCGGGCGAGGCGCAGGCGCAGGCACCGGTAGCGGTGGAGATCCACTACCTGTCCGGCTACGCGCAATCAAGCGCGGCCGGCACCTTGGTCGGTGCATGCAAGCTGGTTGCGGGGAAAATAGCAGCCTGTGATTTCCCGCGTGAGCGCAGCGGCTACTATCGGTTGACGGCCAGCAGCGCTGACGCTGCGCCCGCGCAGCTGCTGCGCTACGTGCACGTCGAATCGCAAAGCACGGTCGATGGTGACGCCATAGAGCCCGAATTGCTTCTGCTCGACGACGGCGTGCAGCCGGGCATGCCGCTGCATCTGCGACTGACCCAGCCGTATGCCAAGGCATCCGCACTGATGGTGGTTAGCAGCGGCAGTACGATTCTCGATTACCGGCTAAAGCCGCTTGATGGCACGGTCAGTGAATTTGAACTGCAGGTATTGGCCGATTGGCGCGGTGGCGTGAGAGTGCAGGCGCTGGTCCGCGAGTCGGTGGCATCGACCGTCGTCGATGGCATCCGCACACCGGCGCGTACGCTGCAGCTGGAAACGGTGGCTGCGGGCAAGTCGGAAACGCTGACGACATCCGAGCAACCGCTGCAAATGGCGTTCACTACCGCCTCGGCTAAACCCGGTTCAAAGGCGGAGCTGGTCATCAGCAATCGCTCCGATCAGCCACGTGAGGTTGTGCTGGCGGTGATGGACGACGGCATGCGTGCGCAGGCGCAGCGCTGGCTGCCGTATTCCGATCCGCAGGGGCAAGCCTGGCTGGGTGGCGAACGCTGGCGACGCGGCAGTCTGCAGTGGCTCGGCTTCGCCGGATGGAACAGCGCGCCGTGGCGAATGCTGTGGCAGCCGGAAGAAAAGCCGGGCAGCGGTGGTGAGGACTCATTCGACGGAGCACCGCCCCCACCACCGCCGGCGCCCGTCATGATGGCAAGTGCGCCTGCGGACTACGCCCCCAGCGATGACGGCTCGCAATCGCTAGACCGAATCATGGTCACCGGTTCACGAGTAAAACGTGCCGATATTGTTGAGTCAGACGCGTCGGGCAAGCCATCGGATGGACCGCGTGAGCAGCGCCAACAATCGCAGGGCGACGTCGAAGCGCCGACGTCGATGCGCATTCGCAGCGACTTTGCCGACACCGCGCTGTGGCTGCCGGACCTGCGGCTCGCGCCCGGTCAATCGCACCGCGTGCAGGTGACGCTGCCCGACAATCTCACGCGCTGGCGGGCGATTGCTTGGAGCGCGGACGCGGGCGATGACTTCACGATGACCGAGGCTGAGCTGACCGTCGGCTTGCCGCTAGAAGTGCGCCTGCAGACGCCTTCACGCTTGTATCCGGGCGATGAGTCCCGCGTCGCCAGCCACCTGCGGCAACACGGCACCGAGCCGGCAGAGGTGCAGACCAAACTGCTGGCGCAAGGTGCTGGTGCGGACCTTACTGCGGCCCACGAGGTCAGTCTGACCGCCGGTGGGCAGACCAGCGTCGGCACCCGCTTGTCGCCGACCGAGCCGGGACGCATCAATCTGATCGCCAGTGCCGATGCCGCACACGCCCACGATGCCGTTGCCGCAACGGTGGACGTCGCGTCTTCGCGGATTGCTGGCCGTCGCGTGCAGGCGGGATGGCTTGGCGAAGAACCACTGCGATTGGATCTGCCGCGTCTGCCGGCAAGCGCGGCGGAGCAGGTGCTGCGCGTGTCGCTGCTGCACGGCAATGGTGCGCTTATCAGTCAATGGTCTAGTGACCTACAGCACTATCCGCATCGCTGCTGGGAGCAAATTCTGAGCCGCGCCGTGGCCGCCGCGCTGGCCTTGAAGCGGGACGATCCCCAGTGGCCGGACGCTGCTAATGTGGTCGCTGAAGCGCTCACCAACGCGGCGGTGTTCCAGAACAGCGACGGCAGCTTCGTCTACTTCACCGGCAGCCCGATCGACTTTGCCACGCCAGAAAGCGCCGTCGCGCTAACGGCCTACACGCTCGACGCCTTCGCGCTGCTGCAGTCGCTGGGTCACCCGGTGGCACAGCGGGTCATCGACGCTGCGCGCGGCTACCTCGAGCGATCGGTCAGTCGTCTGAAACAAGCGTCCGGCGGTTCCGACGAGGCGCTGGCGACGCGGATGGCATGGTTGGCGTTCGCGTTGACGGCATTACCCAACGCTGAGCGGGCAACGCTGGACCTGCTGTGGACGCAATGGTCGAATTTAAGTTTGCCGGTGCAGATCGCCACGGCTCAGGCATTGCAGAAGCATCGGCATCCGCAGGCCGAGCGAGCATTGACCAAGCTGCTGGCTGCGTTACCGCAGGAAGGCTTGCAGCGTCGTGTGCGTTTGTCGCGGCGTTACGACGAATGGATGCGCTCCGATATGCGCGAACAATGCGCACTGATCGGCCTGCTGGAAGATCGCACCGAAGCCGACTTAATCGACGCGCGACGCGGTTTGCTGGCGGGTCTCAGCGATCTGTACGCCGGCGGCGCAGCGGCCGTCGACACCCAGACGGGTGCGATCTGTCTAATGTCGCTGCGTCACAACGGCTCTCAGGATGACGGCGGCAGCGCGCAGTTCGCGATCGGCAAGCTATCCAAAGCGCTGCAGGTTAATGCCGATACATCGACAGCGGTTTGGGAAGTCGGCATGCCGCCGGCGGAGCAACTGACGATCACGGCGGAGCTGGGCGCAGCGCCGATGAGCTATCTGGCCGAGCTGGCGTATTCCGAAGATGTGGCGACGGCGCAGGCCAGCGCCGTCGGCTTTTCGCTGGAGCGACAGTTCGAGGTGTTGCGTGACGGTAAGTGGTCGTCGCTCGACAACTACACGCCGGACGAGGGTGAGTGGGTGCGCACCACGCTGATCTTAAATACAGCGGCCGAACGCCGTTTTGTCGCGGTTACCGATGCCGTACCCGGCGGTCTACGGCCGACCGATCTTGAGCTGTCAGGTGTTGGTGGGTCGGATCTCGAGCGCGCTGCGCCGCTGGGCAGCGTCTACTTTCAGACGCGCCAGCTGCATCCCGTGAATCCTCGCTTTTATGCGGATCGCCTGCCGGCGGGTCGCCACCTGATCCACTATTTTTCGCGCGTTGCCAATACCGGCGATTACCTCGCAGCGCCAGCGCTGGCCGAACTCATGTACGGCAGTGCGACACATGCACGAACGGCGGCAACGCGGCTGCGGCTCGGCGAACAGTAAGCCTGCAATCAGCGTTCACGCGGCCGGAACGGCAGCACCTGGCCGCGCGCGTCATCGCGGTCAACGGGCGTGTCGTGCTGCCAAAGCACGGGTACGTCGGCAGGTCGATCGGGTTCAAGCACCGATCGGTCCTGCGCGGCGAGGCCGTCCTCTAGGGGTTCGAGGCTCTCGTCTTCATCTTCCCAGCTGTAGCGCTTGCGCGGCGGCGCGGGGTCGCGGCGAAACCAGATGAGGGCGGCGAGTACGCCAGAGGCTGCGCCGAATAAATGCGCTTCCCACGAGATGCTGGGATCGCCAGGCAGCACGCTGAGCAGCATGCCGCCGTACATAAAGAACGCGATCATCGCCGTGGCTACCGCCGCGCGGTCGCGCCGCAGCAGGCCCATCAAGAACAAGTAAAACATCAGGCCGTGGGCCAAGCCGCTGGCACCGATGTGCACCGACGGCCTACCAAACAGCCACGTCCCGAGTCCAGACAGCAGCCACACCAGTGCCACCACGCGCAGTGCGCTGCGTGGATACACAGCAAAGGTCAAGGTGCCGAGCACCAGCATCGGCAGCGAGTTCGAGATCAGATGCGCGGGCGAGCCGTGCAGCAGCGGGCTTGTGAAGATGCCCACCAGCCCGAGCGTATCGCCGGGGCGCACGCCGAGCCCCGATAGCGACTGTCCAAACCAGACTTCGATCAGCTTGATCCACCAAAGCAGAGCGACAAAGGCAAAACTGATCAACGCGGCCCACAGCAAGCGGCGACGTTCGAGCGTAGCTTGTGTGCGAGGATCGTTTGAGGGTGCCGGCAGGGGAAGTTGCATCGACCAAAGCTGGGGGTAAAACGCGCTGGTCACAAGGGTGACGCGCCCGGCACGCTACCGCACCCGACGAATCTGCGATGCGCAACACGGGAACTTGCGCGGACTCGCGTGTTCCATGTCCTTCGACCTGACCTTTGAAAAACCGATGATCGATCTGCAGTCCATTACTCGCCGCTACGCCATGGACGGCCAGACGGTGACGGCGCTGGACTCCATCGACCTGCATGTGGCGAAGGGTCAGTTTGTGGCGATTACCGGCGCGTCGGGCAGCGGCAAGTCGACCTTGCTCAACGTGTTGGGCTGCTTAGACCGCCCCAACAGCGGTCAGTATCGTTTGGACGGCGAGGATGTTTCCGCACTTGATGATGAAGCCGCTAGCGTGATCCGCAATCGGCGCATTGGCTTTGTGTTCCAAAGCTTTCACCTATTGCCACGACTTACCGTGCGCGAGAACGTGCTGTTGCCACAGCGCTTTACCGATACGCCTGATCCGTCCGCTGCAGCACTCGCCGATGAGCTGCTGGATCGGGTCGGTTTGGCCGAACGCAAAGCGCATCGGCCACATCAGCTTTCGGGCGGGCAGATGCAGCGCGCGGCGATTGCCCGCTCACTGATCATGCGACCGCGCCTGCTGCTCGCGGATGAGCCTACCGGTAATCTCGACAGCCGCAGCGCGGCGGATGTGTTGGGGCTAATTGATGAGCTACATCGTGACGGCCAGACCATCGTACTGGTAACGCACGACCCCGATGTCGCCGCCCGCGCGCAGCGCCAAATTCGTCTGCGCGATGGCAAGGTGGAAAGTGATGTCGAACGCTAGTCGGTTGTTCGTGTGCGTCGTTGGCAGCGCCGCCTGCGCGTTGTTCGGCAGCGCAGGTGCAGGCGCCGCCGTATTCACCGGCGAACTACGCGCTGTGGAAGCAGAATCTATCTATGTACCGCCTGCCAACTCCAATCCCGTCGTGCTGCGCTACTTCGTTGGCGAAGGCGCAGCGGTGAAAGCCGGTGAAGTGCTGGTGCGCATTGATCCAGGCAACTCGGCCACGCAGGTACGCAGCCTGACGGCGCAAATCGATCAAACGCGCGCGCGGGTCGCAAAAGAAATTGCCGAACTGCAGCTGCTCGAGGTGGATGCGGAAATCGCCCTGGTCGATGCCGAAGCGGCGCGCGAAAAAGCCGAGGTAGATGCCGCCGTGCCGCGCGAGTTTTTGTCGGCGCTGGATGCAGACCGACATGCAGGTGAGCAAGAGCGCGCCACGCGAGAGTTGGCGCTCAAACAGGCCGAGCTAGCGGTCGCGCGCGATGCGGTGATCAGACGCCGCAGCGACGCCGCGCTGGAGATTGCCAAGCTGCAGGCTGATCTCGACTACAACACGGCGCAGGTGGCAACCGCTGAGCAGCGCGCCGAGCGTGATGGCGTCGTCGTGCACGGCTTCGACCCATGGCGCGGCCAGCGCTACGACGAGGGTTCGTCCGCCAACCCAGGGCAAAAGATTGGCGAAGTGGTGGGCGATGGCGGCATGGAAGTGCGTGGCTACGTGCTGGAGCCAGATCGCGTCGCGCTAAACGTCGGCGACGAGGCGGTGTTGGCGCTAGACGCGCTGCCCACTATTGCCTTCAAAGGCCGCATCGAGCGCATCGCCGGCGCGCCGGAAGCCAAGGCCGAGTGGGGCGATGGGCGCTACTTCAGCGTGGACATCACCTTGGAAGCAGGTGAGCACGCAGAGAAGCTGAAGCCGGGCATGAGCGTGCGTATCGAAGCAGGCCGCGAGGAGCTTAGCCAGTGAGCCGCATCAGTGCAGTAGTGTTGATGATGTTGATCGCGTGCAGCGCTACTCAAGCCAATGATGCGCTGCGCCTCGAGGGTGAAATTGTCGCGCGTGAAACAGCCGCGCTGATGCCGCCTGCTGTCGAAGATCTCTGGCAGCTAAGCATTACCAAGCTCACCGCTGATGGCACTCGCGTTACGCAGAACGAGCCGGTGCTAGCGTTCGACGGCAGCCAGCTGCAGCAGCAGCTGCTCAGCAAAGAAGGTGCGCTAAACGAGAAGCGCAGTCAGCGCGAAAAACTAAACCTCGAGCTTGCCGAGCGCGAGCGCAACGAGCGTCTGGCTACCGAGGATCGGCGCGCCCAGCGCGACAAAGCGCAGCGCAAAGCGACCCAGCCCGAGGATTTGCTGCGCCGCGTTGACTACAAGAAGCTGGTCATCGAACGTCGCCAAGCCGAACGCCAGCTCGAGCTCGCAATGCGCCGCGAAACACTTGGTGTCGAGCAGCGAAAGCAGGAGAGACGTCTCATTGAAGCTGAGCTGGCCTTGCTTGAGGGCGAAGTTGAAGAGCTGAAGGCCGGCATGCAGGCACTGGTGGTGCTGGCGCCGCGCGACGGCGTGATGCTGCACAAAACCAGCTGGCAAGGCGAAAAGTTTGACGTCGGTTCGCAGGTTTGGCGCGGGCAAGCAGTGGCCGAGATTCCTGACCTAACGACGCTAGAAGTCGTCGCCCAACTGCCCGAGCGCGAGATGCTGCGGGTGGCAGTGGGTGATCGCGCGCGGGTGCGCATCGAAGGCGGCGGCATCCAGCTTGATGGCCGCGTCATCGAGATTGGCCGCATCGTGCGCAGCAAGTCGCGCAATCAGCCGCTGCCGGTGATTGATTTGCGCGTCGAGCTTAGCGCTTCAGCCGAGGGTTTGAAGCCTGGGCAGGCGGTGCGCGTCGAGATTGACGAGGCTGCGGCGGACAAGCTTGCGATGGACGACGTGGCCGGAGCGAGCCGATGAGGCTGATTCTGTGCTGTGCGCTATTGCTGGCCGGCTGTGGATCGGCGCCCGAGACGAGCTTGCCAACCGAGGTCATTCGAATTGCGCCATTGGCGCTGACCGTTGAAGCCGATGGTCAATCGCGCGGCGTCAAATCGACACCGCTCTTGGTGCCCGGTCAGCAGTGGGCGCTGCGCCAGCTCGTGTGGATGAAGGCCGACGGCAGCCGGGTTGAAGCGGGCGAACTGGTGGCGCAATTTCGCGCCACTCAAGGACAGCTGGAGCTCGATAAAGCGCTGCTTGATTTACAGCGCAATGCGCTGGCGCGTTCGGCCAAAGAAGATGAGCTCGGCAGCGTGCAGGGTCGTGTCGAAGTTGATCTAAGTCAGGTCGGTATTCAGCTCGCCATCGCGCGTCGCTATGCCGATGCCGATCTCGCCATGTTTGCGCGCAATGAGATTCTCGATGCGGTGCAGGACGAGGAGTTTCTGGGTGAAAAGCGCGGCGTGCTGCAGTGGCGACAAGATCAAGCGAGTCAACGCGGCAGTGCTGAGCTCGGCGTGTTGGATTCGCAGCGCGCCAGCTTCGACATCAACGCGCAGAAGTTCAAACAAGATCTCGATGCGCTAGAGCTGCGCGCGGCCAATGACGGTGTGCTGGTTCACTCAGCCAACTGGAGTGGCGAAAAGCCCAAGCTCGGCGCGTCGATGTGGGCCGGAATGGAGTTTGCCTCGCTGCCCGACCCGTCGCAGCTAGAAGTCGAGCTGGTGCTGCCGCAGCTGGAGGCGCAGGGCATCGTCGAAGGTGTGGAGGTTGAGGTGTTCCCTGCCGGCCGACCGGATCAAGCGGTGCTGAGCAAAATTGCTTGGGTGGCCAGCGCGCCAGCGGTGCGCGGGCGCGGAAATCCGATCAAGTATCTGAGCATGCGCGCGCCGCTGCCGGTGGCGGAGGCGCAAAAATACGGCTGGGTGCCGGGCCAGGCCTTTCATGCACGCATCCATATCGGGCGTGCCGAACGCGCGCTCAGCGTGCCGAACGTAGCGATCAGCTCAAGCGCTGGGCAGAGTTTTGTTCAGGTCAACGTCGCGGGTGAATGGGCGCGGCGCGACGTATCACTCGGCGCACGCGGTCCCGCCCGGGCGGAGGTGTTGGAAGGCTTGAGCGAAGGCGACGAGGTTTTGCTGACGCCAGCCGTCCTGTCGCAGTCTGGCGAGTCGCCCACACAATCTTCTGACGCGGCTGGCGCACAAGGCCCCGCTCGCGGTGGAGCACCCGAACGCGGCGCGCGGCCACGACCGGCGAGGGGTCAGCTGTGAGCGGCTGGCTAAGATCAAGAGTGCCCGCCGTTTGGCGCGAGGCCTTAGAGGAGCTGGCGCGACGCAAGCTGCGGACGGGGCTGACCCTGCTTGGTCTGGTGTTTGGTATCGGCGCAATTGTGGCTATGCAGGCGGTCGGTGAAGGCAGTCGGCGAGAGGCGCTGCGGCTGGTAGAAGGCTTGGGCTTAACCAATCTGATCGTGCGCAGCCAGCCCGCTGATAACGAGGCGCTGCGCGAGCGCCGCACGCGCAGCTTGGGGCTCACGTTGGCCGACGCGCGCGCGGTGAGCGACGTGCTGCCCGGCGCGCTGCTGATGGCCGCCGAAAAGGAGATTCGTACGCAGGTGGCGATTGGCAGCAGCAGTCGTAGCGATATCCAAGCCTCCGGCGTCACGCCCTCGTTCTTTCAGCTGGCGTCGCTGCAGGTGGCGCAGGGTCGCGCGCTGACTGACGCTGACGAGCAACGTCTGGCGCCCGTTGCGGTGCTCGGACATCAGGCAGCACGCGCGCTGTTTCCCGCAGGCGATGCGCTTGGTCAAGCGCTCAAACTCAACCATGTGTGGCTGACCGTGGTTGGCGTGCTGGCGGATCGCGACCTCAGTCGCGACGAGTTTGAAGGTGTGAAACTGGGTCTCGAAAGCAACCGAATTTACCTACCGCTCGGCAGTGCGCGAGCGCGTCTGCGCTTTCAGCCGCTGGAGGACGAGATCGATCGATTTCTGGTGCGCGTCGATGCGCCAGAGCGCGTCTCATCCGGCGCGCGTGTCGCCGCCGCGGTGCTAGAACAGCGTCACGCAGGAGTAGATGACTACGCGCTGGTGGTGCCAGCTCAGCTGTTTGCGCAGCATCAGCAGACCCAGCAAATTTTTCGCGTAGTGATGGCCGCGATCGCCGCGGTAAGCCTGCTGGTCGGCGGCATTGGCATCATGAACATCATGCTCGCCAATGTGCTCGAGCGAAAAAAAGAGATCGGCCTGCTGCGCGCGCTGGGCGCACGTCGGCGAGACATCGTGGCGCAGTTTCTGCGCGAAGCGAGTCTGATTTGCGTGATCGGCGCGCTCGCGGGCGTGTTGTTTGGCGCGCTGCTCGCCTATCTGATTGCCACGCTCGCGGGCTGGCAGGTGGCTTGGGCACCGCTGCCTATTTTCATCTCGACCACGCTGTGCGCCGCCGTGGGACTGGCTTTTGGCGTGTATCCTGCGCGCCAAGCTGCGGCGCTCGACCCGATAGCCGCGCTGCGCAGCGAATAGATGCATCGTCGCTGGGCATCTGAGAATTAGCCGCGCAGCAGCCAACGCGCGGATAATCTCCGCGCCGGTCGCGACGCTGCTTTCAGGCCGGCTTCACCCGTCACCGCGCACGGTACGCGCGGCCCCTCGCTGACCCATCCGATTATTGATGACCGAATCCGCCGCTGTGCGCTTTGAGCGCGTTACCTTGAAGCGTGGCCATCGCACCATCGTGCGTGAGGTATCTGTCGACTTTCGACAAGGTGCAGTGACCGCTGTGCTGGGACCAAGCGGCGCCGGCAAATCGACGCTGCTGTACGCCATCACCGGCGAGCTGCCGCCGTCTGGCGGTGCGCTGCACGTGCTTGATGAAGCGATGCCGCGCCCCGGCGTGCGCTCGCTTTTCGCGCTGCGTCGCAAGATGGGCGTGCTGCTGCAGGGCAACGGCCTGCTCACTGATTTAACCGCTTTTGAGAACGTCGCCCTGCCCTTGCGCACGCACACCGATCTGCCGGAGGACGTGCTGCGCGAACTCGTGCTGATGAAGTTGAACGCAGTTGGGCTGGGCGAGGCCGGTGATCTGCTGCCGCAGGAGCTGTCCGGCGGTATGGCGCGTCGCGTCGCTTTGGCCCGTGCGCTGGTGCTTGACCCGCCTCTGATGCTGTACGACGAGCCATTGACCGGACTCGATCCGATTGCCTGCGGCGTCATTCTTGATCTCATTCGTCGCTTGAACGACAGCCTCGGACTAACCAGCATCATCATTACCCATCACGTGTTGGAAACGCTGCCGCATTCCGACCGCGCCGTGGTCATCGCTAATCAAGGCATCGCGTTTGACGGCACGCCGGCTGAGCTGACGCGAACAGATGATCCGCTGCTGCGCCAGTTTCTGGACGGCAAGCCGGATGGCCCCATCGGATTTGACTATCGCAATCAGGCGAAGGAAAGCGCCCATGCGTAATGTTGCTCAACGCGGGACGGTACAAAGCGTCGGCGAGGTCGGACTGTTTCTCGTACGCGTGCTGGCGTCTTTGCGCTTCAATCGCGATCAGCTGGCCGACATCAGCCGGCAGCTGTATTCGATCGGTGCTCGCTCGCTGCCGATCATCGCGGTCGGTGGCCTGTTCGTTGGCTTGGTGATTTCACTGCAGGGCTATCGCGCGCTGGAAACCATCGGCGCCGGCAGCGCGCTGGGCACGGCCGTCGGCATTCCTCTGTACCGCGAACTCGGGCCGGTGCTAGCGGCGATTTTGTTTTGCGGCCGCGCCGGTTCCTCGATGGCGGCCGAGCTCGGCCTAATGCGCGCAACCGACCAGATTATGGCGCTGTCGATGATGGCGATTGACCCGGTGGGCAAAGTCGTTGCGCCGCGCTTTGTCGCTGGCGTGATCAGCGTGCCGCTGCTGACCGCGGTGTTTTGTGCGTTTGCGATCCTTGGTGCCTACCTGCAGGCCGTGTGGGTGCTGCATATCGACAGCGGTTTTTTCTGGGGCTCGCTGCGCAGTTCAGTCGACCTCGTGCAGGATTTCGGCCAGTGCTTCACCAAGGCCGGTTTCTTCGGTGTCGCCTGCACGCTGGTGGCGGTGCATGTTGGCTACCACAGCGAACCGACGATTGAAGGCACCTCGGTTGCGACGACGCAGGCCGTGGTGCAAGGCTCGCTGATGGTGCTGTTTCTCGATTTTCTGCTTACCGCCACCCTGTACTGACGGACGCACGACCAATGAAATTTAAACTCGAACTAACCGTAGGCGCCTTCATCCTGATGGGGTTCGCTTGCGCCATGGTGCTAGCGTTTGCGTCGACCAATTCGGCTGACCGACTGGGTGGTGACACCTACGAGGTGGTCGCCCGCTTCGCCAATACGGGCGAGCTGAAAGCGCGAGCACCGGTCAAAATTGCTGGAGTGCGAGTCGGCGAAGTCTCAGCGCTGGTGCTGGACCCTGAGCGCTTCGAGGCAGTCGCCACGCTGCGTCTATCCACCGATGGCGGTGAACTTCCCCTCGACACATCGGCCGGCATCTTCACGTCCGGTCTATTGGGCGAACGCTATGTCGGCCTGACGCCCGGCGGCGACCCGGAAGCGCTCAAAGACGGAGACGAAATATTGTTGACGCAGTCGGCGGTGGTGCTGGAGCAGTTAATCGGCAAATACATGTTTGGCAATGCCGACGGTGGAGGTTCCGATGGTGGGCAGTCTGCAGGCGGGCCGACTGACAGCGTGAAGTCGGAAAGCACCAACCCGAGCAGTGACGCGTCGAGCGCAGACACGCCGGAAGGTGCAAGCGATGACTCGACCACTCCCCCCTAGTGATCCTGCTACATCAAAGTAAGAACGTTGCGGGAGCGCGATTACGCACCGTAGCCGCTACCCCTGAATACTGGAGAGACTCATGTTCCTTAGAATTTTTACCACGCTGCTGCTAGGCGTACTTGCATCCCCCGTCTATGCGGAGACGCCGGGCGAGCTGGTACTTGGTCGCTCAAAAACCGTGGTCGATACCCTCGTTGCAAAGCGTGAAGAATTCCGCGCCGATCGCAGCAAACTCGACGCGTTTGTGCGCAGCGAGCTCGACACCATTTTCGACAGTGAGTATTCGGCACGACTGGTACTTGCGCGCCACTCGCGCAGCGCAAGCCCGGAGCAAATCGCAGCGTTTTCCGATGCGCTTACCACCAACCTGCTCAACCGCTATGGCGCGGCGCTGCTGCAAGTCACCGGTGCGTTGGACGTACAGATCCGTTCCGAAACGCCGCTGCGCGACGGCAAGCTGATGCGGGTCAATTCGGAAATCATGCGACCGGACGGCCCGCCGGTGCCGATTGACTATCTGTTCCGCGAGACCGCCGATGGCTGGAAAGCGTTCGACGTCATCGTCGAGGGTGTGTCGTACGTCCAGACCTACCGCAGCCAGTTTGATGCACTTCTGCGCACGGACAGCTTGGATGCGGTGACCAAGCGTCTGGCAGAAGGGTCGCTGAAAGCCGGTGAATAGTCCGGCTACAGAGCAGTCCACCATGCGGCTGACGGGCGCGTTGGAGGTGGCGACCGTTGCCGCGCTGTGGCGGTCGCTGCGCACGCAGGTCGGCGGCATCACGCGGATTGATTTGAGCGCGGTCACCGCCATTGACTCGTCCGGCGTTGCCCTAGTTCGCTGCCTGCAAACGCTGGCTGGGGTGCAAAGTAGGCGACCGGAAATAGTCGCTGCGCCGCCGCGTTACGGCCAGATTTGCCTTGCCCATCGGGTTGTGGCTGACGGAAACTAGACCCTATGCGTTTACCTTCTCTTCTTACAGCGGCGTTGATTGCCTTGCTTGCCCTGCCTGCGCAGGCGCAAGAGGTCGTTCCTGCTGCGCAAAGCGACGTAGCCGAAACGCCGCCGCAAGATGCCGTCACATCCGATGCGGGCGTAGACGAGGCGTTTGGGCTGGCGCCCGATGATGGTGGCTTCGATGCCCGTGAGATCGACCCGTGGGAGCGCATCAATCGACCGATTTTCAAACTCAATAACACCCTGGATCGTGTCATCTTGCGTCCGACGGCTGTTGTGTACTCGCGCGTCGTGCCGCGTTTGGCGCAGCGGGGCGTCACCAACTTTTTCAGCAATCTGCAGCAGCCGATCACCTCACTGAACCTGCTGTTGCAGGGGCGGCCGATTAAGTTTGTGGGCTCGCTTGGTCGATTTTTGATGAACTCGACGCTGGGCCTCGGCGGTATTTTCGACCCCGCGACCCATGCGGGCATCCCGGCCTACGATCAGGATTTCGGTCAAACCTTTCACCGCTGGGGCTGGAAGCGCTCGCGCTACATCATGCTGCCGCTGTTTGGCCCGGCCACCATCCGCGACGGACTTGGCAAGGGCGTCAATACGCGGGTGAGCCCAATTACGTGGTTCGCGGAGGAGTACGGTGCTGAGTACAGCGTGCTGTACGGCGTCAACGCGCGCTCGCGCGGGCTATCAGCCGATGCCTTTCTGCGCGGCGGTGGCGACGAATACCTGCTGATGCGCGATGCGTACCTGCAGTTCCGCCGCTGCCAGCTGGTCGATTGCTCGGACGAATTGCCCGACTACCTGCTGCCGGACTACGAGTTCGAACTGCCCGACGTGGAGTCGATTCGACTGCGTCGCTGAGCATGTTGCGGCCACCGCTCGGGGAAGCTACACGGATGCGTGCTTTATGTCAGCGGCCAATTTGTTCGGCGAAGGACGCAGCTATGACGTCGCCCAATTTTGGCCTGCTGACGGTGAGCGCAGCTGTCCTCGCGCTGGCTCCCACACTGGCGGGCGCTGACTCGACCTGTTCTAGCGTCGGTGAATGCAATCGCGAGGGCACAGCGGCCTATCAGGCGAAGGATTACGCATCGGCATCGGCGCACTTTGCGCGGCAAATCGACTTCGCTGAAACCCAACTCGCAGACGTGAAATCTGGCGTTGACGACGACGGCGACGGACGCGCAGCCAATGCGGCGCGCAACCTGGCAATCAACAATGCCGCGTTGGCTGCCCTGCAGGCCGCCGAGTGTCGAAAAGCGAGCGCGTTTCTTGAGCTCGCAGACGCAGACAATCGTGGCACGCAAGCCAACCTGCGCCAGTGGCAGAAGCGCTGCGGCGACCTAGCCGCACCTGACGGCCCGATCGGCGACTACTGGCAATACGCCGGCCACGGCGCGTGGAACAAAATCACCTTAAGCCCGACCGGTGACGAGACCTTGAGCCTTGACGCGTTCTGGATGCGCATTTCCCGCGGCCCGCTCGATGTTTACGGCTTGGCCGCATTTGGTGAGCTGCGCGAGGTGGCGGTACTCGTCGATGGGGCAAGCGCTTCGGGACGCTACGACGGAATCTCAGCGGAAGCAGAATGTAGGGTTTCTTTTGAGCTTGCGGATGAATGGTTGGTGGTTCGCCCCTCGCAACACGCCGAATGCGAGGTCGGCGGTGCCGGCGCTCTGCTGCAAGGGCGCTACCAGCGGGTATCGATTCATCCCTCAACAAATTCTGAACAGAATTGAAACCCCGATAGGTTTATAGTCATCGGTCTGGTCCGCGCCTAGCATCAGGTTGCGGTCATTGGGTTAAGCGAGAGGGTGACCGATGAACACGACTTGGCAGCGGCTGACGGCCGCGCTGGCATTGATTTTGGCAACGAGCGTGGGCATTGCCGCCACGCCTGATTCAGTGCGGGAATCAGCGCCGCAAAGCGACACCGTAACCCCGCAGATCTGGCGCGTCGACGGCGGCGATATGCGGATGCGCTTTAACGAGAGCTTTTTGGAGCTGTTTGGCGTCGGCGTCGATATGAGCTCAGGCGTGCTCGACACCCAAACTCGTGAGTTCGGCATCTTTCCGTTGATTGCCAGCGGCGGCCTCAAGCTAAACGCGCCCGATGGCAGCTTTGATCGATTTTTGGACGGTGGTTTGCAGCTGCGCGGCGGCTTTGAGCTAACGCTGAAAGACGGCAGCCGCATCGATTTACGTGATGCCAAGATTCGCGCATCGGCCGACAACCCGGCGCGGCTTGAGCTGGTTGGTGCCGATGGCGAGGCGTGGGTCTACGTTAATCACCTGATGTACGAGTTCTTGAGCGACTACCGAGTTTTCAGCGTGCGCACTGCTGACCTTCGTGCCTCGGCACTGCTCGCAAAGCGCGTTGGAGATGCGGCGTTGATTGACGCATACATCGGTGAAGTGCAGCTGAAAGCTGCCGTGATTGCACGCAGTCGCGAAATGACGCCGCGTCCCAAAGGCAACGCGACGCCAAATTTTCACGGCACGGTCGCGAGCGGCATCACCTACCAAGCCGACGTGTTGTTGTTTGACTATTCAATGAGCTTCATGCGCTGTCGACGTTCCAACGGCACCACCAACGGCTGCGACGGCGTTGGCGGAGACGATGGTGAAGTGGTGTTTGCGCCAAGCGCGACCTTGCTCAACACCAACAATGCCAATACCGCCGACGTGCCTTGGTATGAGAAGTTCACGACCAGCCCGTGGAGCTATCCCTATATGGGCAACGACCAGCATCCGTATCTGGTCTGGAACATGTTCCGTATCGTCGATGGTCAGCTGGAGCAGATCGGAGTCTCCGGCACTAAGCACGCGTTCTTGACCACTAACTCTGGGCAGTGCTCAAACGCCTTTGGCAATCACGTACTGAATAAAAACTGTAGTGACACCTACGGCACCGGTAACAACGACAACGCCAGGGATTTGGGTCCGCGTAGCGAAATCCTGCCGGCGTCTGGCCAGTGGGGCCGCTGTGGCTCTATTTTTGACACCAATTGCGACGGCGGCCAAAACAACGTGCCCGGCTGCACCTCGTCTGCTGCGGACGGCTGCTACAGCCAGCGCCTGCGCGTGCGCGAGTCCCAGCTTGCCGTAGCCGGCGCTCAGTATTGGACAGAGTCCTGGTACGTGGTGCTCGAAGACATCAATATCTACAACACGATGGGCCGCCGCACGATTACTCCGTCAGCTGGCGGAGGCGGTTGGGCACCAGGCTCGCAGAGCGGGTTTACGCGAGGCCCGGTGATCAACGACTGGGTCGATCCGGTGGCCAACCCGACGCGTAACGTTGAGTTAGCGAGCAGCGCCGGTCGCGCTCGCGTGGCTGTCAAAACCAAGCTGCTAAATGCCTGCCCCGCTGCCTCTGGTTTGGTTGGCACTTGCTATCGCTACGACTACGCCGTGCATAACTTTGACTTTGCGACCGCCGAGTCAACCTCGGGCACGCCGCCCAATTTTCGGGTGACGGGAGCGAAGGGTTTTAACACCTTCAAAATCGCGACTAGCGCGCGTACGTCGGTCTATCTTGAGCCTGAGGTCAACTTCGCTGACAACGACATCAATCCAGCCAATAACTGGACTGGCAGCGTCACCCCGGGGGCCGTCGAGTGGACAGCGCCAGCGGATAACGCCCTCAACTGGGGCACGCTGTATCGGTTCAGCGTGATTAGCGACGTCACGCCGAGCAGCGACGTCGTCTCAATTGATCTGGGCATCGCCAATCCGCAGCAAGGCGTGCTGACGTTGAGCAATAGCATAGTCGGACCCGCCGGATTGGGTAACGGCATCATGAAGAACGGTTTCGAGTAAAGCGCATGCGTGGCGGCTTGATTCTGTGGCGGATTGCGTTGGCGGTAGGCGTGTGTACGCTGCTGGCGACCGGCACGGCGTTTGCCGATGTTGCGGGTCGCGTGGTCGATGACGCCACCGAAGCGCCGCTAGTCGATGCGGTGATTTCTGTGCGGGCGAGGCCTGACATTCCACCGACTCGCACCTTGGCCGACGGCAGCTTTGTGCTGCCGCTGTCCGAGTCCGGCATTTTCGAGCTAGCAGCCGCTGTTGAGTACAGCTCAACAGCTAGCGCCAACTACCTGACCGACACCCAGCAGGTGTTCGATGGCTTGACCGACGTAGAGCTGCGTTTGTCCCAGCTATCGACGGTCGAAAAGGCCAGCTCCCCGCCGCCGGCGGCGGGACAGCTGTGCATCGCCTGCCACAGCGAGTATGTGCAGGAGTGGCGGACCGCGCGGCATTCCGGCGCTGCTGACAACTTCTGGGTGCGCGATTTGTATTCAGGTGACGGCAGCGCGGGCGGCAGTGCCGGCTATGTGTTTCGCGATACGCACGCCGATGACAACAGCGGCCTATGCGCGACATGTCATGCGCCATTGGAAGACGTGTTCACCCCCGGCGAGCTGGACTTTGACGACGTGGTGACACCGGCCGGCCGTGACGGCGTTACGTGTTTGGCCTGCCATCAGATTTCTGAAGTCAACGGCAATGTCGATGCCCTGCATCATCTGGGTAACGCAACGTATCGCTTCCCAGAGGCGGACGCGCAGACCTCGTTCCACGTATTTGGCAACCTGCCTGATGTGGATCGGATTCCGATGCAGAACGTCTATCAGCCTCAGTTTGGTCAGTCGATCCTGTGCGCCAGCTGTCACGAGTACAAAAATCCCACCACTGGCGCGCCGGGACAGGCCACTTATTCCGAGTGGTTGACCTCGCCGTTTGCACAGCCCGGACCCAACTTTCGCAGCTGTCAGGACTGCCACATGCCGTCGCGCGGCGACACCGGCAGCATCGGCAGCGGTGGTCCGGAGCGTCCCGCTGCGCAGCGTCACAGCCATGCATTTGTCGGGGCGACACCCGAAACCTTGACTGCGAATATCGATTTGCGCGTCGCCCTGCAGCGCGACGCGCAAGGCGTGCGCGTGCGAGCGGAAGTTGAGAATCGCACCGGTCACGCCTTCCCGACCGGCATCTCTATCCGCAACGCAGTGCTGGTGGTGGAAGCCAGTATCGGCGGCGTGCCGCTCACCCAAATAAGCGGGCCGACCGTGCCGTTCTGGGGCAGTGACGATGTGCCCGGCGTGCAGGCTGGCGATCTGGCAGGGCGACCCGGCAAGGGGTTTGCCAAGCTTTTGCAGGGCCGCATTAATGGTCAAGGCGCGCAAGTTTCGCCGGTGCTGTTTATCGACGCAGAAAGCGCGGTCGATACCCTGATTCCATCAGCTGCGGTCGATCTAAGTCAGTATCTATTTGCCGTGCCGACCGGCACGCCAGAGTCGGCAGAAGTGCAAGTTGAGACGCGTCTGCTGTATCGCCGCGCTTGGCGCGCGCTGGCGGTGACCAAAGGATGGACCGAGACGCCCGGCGGCATGGCGGTCGAAATACCCGTGCAGCAGGTTAGCCAGAACCAGACACTGGGAAGTCTGGGGCCGGCTCCGACGGTGACGCCGCCCGTTGCGATCCCGCTGGGCGGCAAGCTGTTACCGCTATGGCTGTTGCTAACGGTCATTGTCGGCCTTTGGCTTGCTCACCGGCGTGCGCCGCCTATCTCGCGCGGACAACCGGCGCAGGGCGCTGGCTCACTGAAAGCTTAGCCGCCCGCGTTGACCCAACGCAGCGCGCGCTGCGGCGGGCATCCCACAGAAAGCAATCGAGACAGTTCGCGCTGTCATAAAACCGCAATCCGACAGTCATACGCTATGACGGCCCATTTCCCGGCGGCCGTCCGCGGCCGTTGATGCCTCTCGGAGCGTATCGATGTCCAGTTTCTTGTTGCGCCTGCCGCGCACGGTCGGTTTCGGCCTGTGTATGGCTCTATCCGTCAGCACAGTGCAGGCGCAGCCGAAAGGCGACCCGCTGACCGAGCGGCTGATTG